>CP075369.1:2920000-3089299 GCA_019454205.1 Xanthobacteraceae bacterium | reverse complement strand
ATCTATCGCCTTGCCTTGGAAGGCGACGGCACCACCGGCCAGATGGGCGTCAAGAACATCGTCTCCTATCTCAACAGCCGCCGCATCTTCACCCGCGACGGTGGACGCTGGGGCATCGGTCAGGTTCACCGCATCCTGACCCGCCGCACCTATATGGGCGAGCATGAGTTCAACAAGCGCAGCAAGACCAAGGAATTGAAGCCTGTCAGCGAGATCGTGATGGTTCCGGTCCCGCCGATCATCGACCGCGAGACCTTCGATGCGGTTCAGAAGCTGCTCAAGGCCCGTAATCCCAAGGTCATGCCCGCCCGCGTCATCAGCGGCCCGACCATGCTGACGGGACTGATCCATTGCGCCAAGTGCGGCGGGGCCATGGCCATCCGCACCGGCAAGGGCGGGCGCTATCGCTATTACGCTTGCTCGATGAAGGCGCGGCAGGGACCGACCGCCTGCGAGGGCATGGCCGTGCCGATGGAGAAGCTGGACGATCTGGTCGCCGACCACCTTGAGAAACAGCTTCTCCAACCCGAGCGGCTGGAAACCGTCCTTGCCGCCGCACTGGACCGCAGGGAAGAACACGCCGAGCGCCGCCGCGAGCATATCGCCGAGTTGAACAAGCGCTCAGCCGAATCGGAATTGCGCCTCAAGCGCCTCTATGACGCCATCGAGTCAGGCGTGGCCGATCTCGATGACCCGGCACTGAAAGACCGCATCGACGGCCTCAAGGCCATCCGCGATCAGGCCAAGGCCGACGCAGACCGGGCGCAGGCCATGCTCCAGAACACAGGTCAGAAAGCCGTCACACCGCAAATGCTGCGCAAGTTCGCCACGACCGCCCGCGACCGTATCCGGCTGGATGGCGGCGGCTATCGCCGCGACCACCTGCGCGCGCTTGCACAGCGCGTCGAGGTCGCCGACGGCGAGGTTCGCATCATGGGGTCGAAGTCCCGGCTGCTACAGACGCTGGTGGCGGGAAGTGGCGTAAACTCAGTGCCCACTCAGGGACTGAAGTGGCGGAGAGAGAGGGATTCGAACCCTCGATACGGTTTCCCGTATACACGCTTTCCAAGCGTGCGCCTTCAACCACTCGGCCACCTCTCCATCCGTGTGCGCCTCGTTTTGAAGGCGCACGCATCTTTATTCAAGACGCGCGCCGGAGCGCGCTGGTGCGCTTTCAATCGTTAGCCACCTCTCCGGCAGGCGGAGGGGATATAACGCCTTGGCGGTCCGCACAAGCAGCGGCAAAATTTGCGCTTCCCCGCGCGAAACGGCTAGTTGCCGGGCCGCAGAGGAGACGGTCGATGTTCCGATTCCTGTTCCGATTCACCGCCTGGTGGCTGCTGGCCGGGGCCTTCGTCGCGGTCGTGATCGACGGCATCCGCAGCATTTCGGCGACGCGCCTCGTGCTGTTTTCCGTGCAGGAAGGCTGGGCCGCGTTGCACCCCGCTTCGCTCGCCAACTGGCAGAAACTGTCCGCGGATGCGGCCTGGAAAGGCGCTTTCGACCTGCTCCTCGCCTCGCCGCTATGGGCCACATTGGGCGTACTTGGCCTTTTGTTCGCGCTGCTGGGCCGCCGCCGCGCGGCGACGGCAATCGGTTATTCCGCAAGGGATTAGGCTTTGCTCGCGACTCTTTGATGAGCAGCCCGCTCGCGGGCGGATAGCCGCGCGCCTATATTCGGGACCAGCAACAGGAGACGCGAATGCTGTTCTTCCGCAAAAGCCTCGAAATTCCCGATCCGAAAGACGCCCTCAAGGGACGCGCCACCGCCATCCCGACCGCGGAGCGCCATTTCGTTCTGAAGACGCCGCTGAAAGGTCCGTATCCCGCCGGTTCGAAGCAGGTGATGTTCGGCCTCGGCTGCTTCTGGGGCGCGGAGCGCAAGTTCTGGCAACTGCCGGGCGTCTATACGACCGCGGTCGGCTACGCCGCCGGTCACACGCCAAACGCGACCTATGAAGAAGTCTGTTCGGGACGCACCGGGCACAACGAGGTCGTGCTGGTGGTTTACGACCCCGCGAAGATTTCGTTCGAGACGCTGCTGAAGACGTTCTGGGAAAGCCACGATCCCACGCAGGGCATGCGTCAGGGCAACGACGTCGGCACGCAGTATCGTTCCGGCATCTACACCTTCGACGACGAACAACGTGCGGCCGCGCAGGCTTCCAAGGCGGAATACGAGAAGGCGTTGCAGGCCAAACGTTACGGCCCGATCACGACCGAGATCCTCGACGCGCCGGACTTCTACTTCGCCGAGGATTATCACCAGCAATATCTGGCGAAGAACCCGGCCGGCTATTGCGGTCTAGGCGGCACCGGCGTCGCCTGCCAGATCGGCACCGGCGTCAGCGCCCACTGACACCCGCCCAGCGCGGACTTGCAAAAATCCCGCCTGCCGTGGCATCGGTTCCGTTATGGAATCGCCGCCGCGGCAGGTGCCGTTTTTAGAGAAATGGCTGGAATGGGCCATCTTCCAGGCCCGCTGGATCATGGCCCCGTTTTATCTGGGCCTGATCGTCGCGCTGTTCATCCTGCTCTTTAAATTCGCGCAGGAACTGATCCACTTCGTCGCGATTGCGGCCGCCTCCACCGAGGCCGACATCATCCTCGGCGTGCTGGCGCTGATCGACCTCTCGCTGACCGCGAACCTGGTGCTGATCGTCATCTTCTCAGGCTACGAGAACTTCGTCTCCAAGATCGACCCGGAAGGCCACCCCGACTGGCCGGAATGGATGACGCAGATCGACTTCGCGGGGCTGAAGCAAAAACTGTTCGCCTCCATCGTCGCGATCTCGGCGGTGCAGGTGCTCAAAGCCTTCATGAAGCTCGGCAACGTGCCCGATGGCGCGACGGGAGCCTCGACCGACCGCTACCTGTTCTGGCTGGTCGGCATCCATGTCGTGTTCGTGTTGTCCGGCCTGGCGCTGGCGTGGACCGACAAGATCGGCGACGCCAAAAAGGGCGGCCACTAGCGGCCGCGCTCCGGATCACGCTTTAAAATATTCGCGGTACCAGTCCACGAATGCGCCGACGCCTTCTTCCACCGTGGTGGACGGGCGATAGCCGGTCAGCTTTTCCAGAAGATCCGCATTGGCAAAGGTATCGGTGACGTCACCCGGCTGCATGGGCAGCAGGTTCTTCTGTGCTTTCTTGCCGAGCTTGGTTTCGATCGCCTCGATGAAGGCGGAAAGCTCGACCGGCGAACCGCCGCCGATATTCACCACCCGCCACGGCGCAGCCGGACTTAGCGAGTCGCCGTCGCTCGCCGCGCCGCGCTCCGGCACCAGCGGCACCAGCCGCGCAATGGATTCGACGAGGTCGCCGACATAGGTGAAGTCGCGCGACATGCGCCCTTCGCCGTACACGTCGATCGGCTTTCCTTTCAGGATTGCATCGACGAACTTGAACAGCGCCATGTCGGGCCGCCCCCACGGTCCATAGACCGTGAAGAAGCGCACCACCGTCGTCGGGATGTCGAACAGGTGCGCGTAGGAATGCGCCATCAGCTCGCCCGCCTTCTTGGTCGCGGCGTAAAGCGTCAGCGGATGGTCGGTGCGGTCGGTTTCGCGGAACGGCATCACCTTGTTCGCGCCATAGACCGAACTGGTGGACGCGAAGATGAAATGCTTCGGCGGCGACGCGCGCATGATCTCCAGCAGGTTGAACGTGCCGTCCACGTTCGAGCGCACATAGGCTTCGGGATTTTCGAGGCTGTAGCGCACGCCCGCCTGCGCCGCGAGGTGCACGATCACGTCGGGCTTCGCCGCGCCGTGAATTTCCGCGATCAGTTCGCCGTCTTCGAGATGCGCGATATGCGCGGTGAAGCGGTTCGAACCCGCCAGCACTTCGTGGCGCCTCTTCTTCAAGGCGACGTCATAATAGGGCGTCAGCGCGTCGATGCCCTGCACGTCGTGGCCGTCGGCGAGCAGCCGCCGGGCCAGATGGAAGCCGACGAAGCCCGCGGTGCCGGTAATCAGGAAGCGCATTGGATGAAGAAAAACTGCCGGAGAAAGTGGCGCACCCGAGAGGATTCGAACCTCTGACCTCTGCCTTCGGAGGGCAGCGCTCTATCCAGCTGAGCTACGGGTGCAGGGAAGCCTCAATTATCCGCTTTCGGCGGCGACCGCAAACCAACGAAAAACGACAAGGAAAAGCCGGTGGCGTTTGCACCACCGGCTCTCCCCTCACGGGATGGCGGACGAGATACGCCCGCCGCCCTCCCCGTCAGTTCGTGATCGCCTTGCGGCGGACCTGCGTGCGCAGCGTCTCCTCGACCACCTGATCGAAGGAGTCCTTCTTCGAATCCTTGAAGCGCTTTTGCTTTTCGGCGGCGACATAGGCGTCGCGCTGTTTGACGAGCGCAGCCAGTTTCTCGTCGATCTGCTTGCGCGTGGCGAGCTGCCGGTCGATTTCCGCCTGCCGCTCCTTCGGGGCGAGCCGCTGGAGATTCTGTGGCAGTTCGCGTTCCGGCACTTCATCCAGCTTCACGCGGCCGGACGCAGTATCGGCAACGAGATCGCCGTCGCCGGTAACCACGCCACGCGGGCCGGAGCGTTTCAGCAAATACGAAGCGATGTCGGTCGCGGTCGGGGCCGGTGCATCGACCGAGCGGGTCGCCTGCATCTGCACTTTTTCCTGCCGCTCGCGCGAGCCGTACGGAAGCAGCGTGTGGTTGAGGCGGCCTTGCAGTTCGATGATCTCGCGGTCGTACGGCGTCTCGATGATGATCGCGACACCGCCGTCCTGCGGGATATGGAGATACTTGCCGTCGCTGCGCTGCGCGATCTCGCGCCAGATCCGCATGGTGTCCTGCGCATTACCGGCCTGCACGGTGTTGATCAGGATGCCGCGTGCCTTCGCATCCGCGACGATCTCCGGATACTTGCGGTCCTGCTTGTAATCCATGTGCGGCGGTGCATCGCCGACCAGGAACACGATCTTGCAAATGTCCGGCCCCTGCGACCAGTTCAGTTTCGTCACCGCCACGTCGAGCGCCTCGTTCACGCTCTCCGGCCAGTCGCCGCCGCCGTTCGCCGCGAATTTGAGCAACTCGCCGTAAAGCGACTGGATGTCGGTGGTGAGGTCGAATTTCCTCGTGACGTATTCGTCGCCGACATCGCGATAGGCGACCAACGCCATGCGGATTTCGGCATCCGGATTGGCTTCGGCGATCGAAGTCGCGATCGACCAGATTTTCTGTTTCGCCCGCTCGATCAACCCGCTCATCGAGCCGGTGGTGTCGAGCACGAACGCAACCTCGACAATCGGCTTGCCGGCATAGGCCGGCGGCGTGAACGCAAGGGCAAGCCCCGCCACCAGGGCGAGATACATCGCATAAGTTCGCATGAAACCCTCTCCCAAGAATTTTCTTCGAATCTTCAGCGCGCGAATGTTTCCCGGCGGAACCGGGCCGGAGCGCGAAGGAAGCGCGGCAAACCGTGGGCGGGGTTGTGGCCGCCACAATTCGCCGCAACGTCAGCAACCCTGCCGCGATGAACGCGCTTTTCGCGGAAATCGCGCGGCTGCTAGACTTGATGCGAATCCGATGAGCACTCCCGTCCCGCTTCCGCCGCACTTCGGCCAGAACGGTTTCGAGCCTGCGCGCACGATCTGCCGCGGCGCGATCCGGCTGCTGCACGATTGCGGCTATGCTTCCGTCATCGAACTGCCGCTGCCTTCCGGCCGCCGCGCCGATATCGCGGCCATCGGCGCGCGCGGCGAAATCTGGATCGTCGAGGTGAAGTCATGCCTCAACGATTTCCGCACCGACTCGAAATGGACGGAATATCGCGCGCATTGCGACCGGCTGTTCTTCGCGGTCGACAACGATTTTCCGGCGGATGTGCTTCCCCCGGATGCGGGACTGATGATCGTGGACGGCTATGGCGGCGCGATCTTACGCGAAGCGCCCGCACATCCGCTGGTGGCGGCTTCGCGCAAGGCGATGACCATGCGGATTGCGCGCATCGCCGCTTCGCGGCTCAGCACGCTTCACGATCCGAAAATCCGGCAGGAACTGCTGTAGGCGAAAATCAGCGCGGCGCGCGCTTCGCCAGAATCCGCTGCAAGGTGCGGCGGTGCATGTTGAGGCGTCGCGCGGTCTCGGAAACATTGCGTTCGCAAAGTTCGTACACACGCTGGATGTGCTCCCAGCGTACGCGATCCGCCGACATCGGCTTCTCCGGCGGCGGTGCTTTTTCACCGCCCTGCGCCGTGAGCGCAGAATAAATATCGTCCGCATCGACCGGCTTCGCCAGGTAATCGACCGCGCCGAGCTTGATCGCAGTGACCGCGGTCGCGATGTTGCCGTAGCCGGTCAGCACGATGCCGCGCGCTTCGGGGCGCTTTTCCTTCAGCGCGGAAATCACGTCGAGGCCGTTGCCGTCGCCGAGGCGCATGTCCACAACCGCATAGGCGGGCGGGCTGTCCTTCACGCGCGCGAGGCCATCGGCGATGGAATCGGCCGTAGTGACCACGAAGCCGCGGCCTTCCATGGCGCGAGCGAGCCGTTCTAGAAAGGGTTTGTCGTCGTCGACGATCAGAAGCTGTTTGTCGCTGCCAAGGCCGTTGGCGCCTGCTGCGGCCATCGGAAAATACTCCGTACTTACGCTGGCAGCCCTGCGGCCACCGGTTCACCCGCATATTTCCTTGGAAAAGCGGGCCTCATGCCCCCTGCGACATTTAGGACGCCGGGGCCTCGCTGGCAAGGGAAGGCGCGGTTTCACGGTTACCGCGCGGTCCGGTCGCGGCAGCGGTGGATTCGAGGATTTCACGGCGCCAATGCACGCCGACGACCGCGCCTTTTTCGGGAGCGGCGCGATTTTCGGCGCGAAGGGTTCCGCCGCTGCGTTCCAGCAGCGTCTTAGCAATGAAGAAGCCGAGACCGAGACCACCGAGTTCATCGACCTTGTTGTTCCGGATCTGATGCTGGCCGCGCACGCGCAAGTAAGGCTCGCCGATGCGGTTGAGAATCTCCGGCGCGAAGCCCGGACCATCGTCGCCGACGATGATGTTTACATCGTCCTTGTCCCAGTTCGCGGTGATGGACACTTTCTGCTTCGCAAAATCGACCGCGTTCTCGATGATGCTTTCCAGCCCGTACAGAATTGCCGGGTTGCGCGCGACCACCGGCTCACCGCTGTGGTCAGGCGGGAAGCGAATCTCGATCTCGATGTCGAAATCGCGCAAGGGCGCCGTCACTTCCTCAATCAGATGCGAAAGCTGCATCCGGTCGAATGGCGCGAGGCCGGTTTCAAGCGACGTCAGCGTGCGAAGGATCGTGCGGCAGCGCTCGGTTTGCTGGCGCAGCAGCTTGATGTCGGCGGCGTGGGCATTGTCTTCCGGTATCGCGCGCTCCAGTTCGCGCACCACCAATGCAATGGTCGCGAGCGGCGTACCGAGTTCGTGCGCGGCAGCAGCAGCCAGTCCGTCCAGCGCCGAGATTTGCTGCTCGCGCGCCAGCACCAGTTCGGTCGCGGTCAGCGCGTCGGAGAGCTTTCGCGTTTCGTCGGCGACGCGCCAGGCATAGGCGCCGATGAACACCACCGAAATGACGATCGAAAGCCAGATGCCGGCGACATAAACGGGGGGCAGCATGATCGGTTCGCCGCGCCAGGGCAGCGGATGCGAATAGAGCGCCAGCACCGTCGATGCGGCAATCGCAAGCGATCCGAGCAGCAGCGTCGTGCGCAGCCGCAATGCCATCGCCGAAATCAGCACCGGCGCAAGAAAAAGAATACTGAACGGGTTGACCAGACCGCCGGTGAGATAGAGCAGCAGGGAAAGCTGCACGATGTCGAAACCAAGCAGCGCGCCAGCCGCCGCGTCGCGCAACCGGTAGCCCTGCGGATAGGCGAGGCCTAGCGCGACATTCACCAGCGCCGTTACGCCGACCACGGCGAATGCAGGCACGGCGGGCAACGAGTAATCGAGACCCCATTCGACAATGGCGAGCGAAAGCGCCTGCCCCGCGACCGCGAGCCAGCGCAGGTTGATCAACGCATTCAGGCTGATCGTATAGTGATGCGGTTCGACACTGCGGCTGCGGATTGGCATGCCCATAGTCTAGGCTTTTCGGCCCGGAGCCGCGAGATTTCCGAACCGCCTCATTTCGGCTAGAAGCCCGGCGCAGAAACCCGCTTCCTCATGAACGTCAACACTCCCATGCCCGCGATCGAGGCCGATCGCCTGACCAAACGCTACGGCGAATCCGTCGCCGTGCACGGCATCTCCTTTCGCCTGAGCGCCGGTTCCGTGACCGGGCTGCTCGGCGGCAACGGCGCGGGCAAGACCACCACCATCGGCATGATCATGTCGCTGATCGCGCCGACTTCCGGCCGCGTGCTGGTGCTCGGCAGCGACATGGCGCGCGACGCCTATCGCGTGCTGCACCGGATGAATTTCGAAAGCCCCTATGTCGATCTCCCGCACCGGCTGACCGTGCGCCAGAACCTCACCGTGTTCGGCGGGCTGTACGGCGTGGGCGCCATCGCGGAACGCATCGCGAAGCTGGCGGCCGATCTCGATTTGCAGGATTTCATCGACCGCCCTTCCGGCAAGCTCTCCGCAGGGCAAAAGACGCGCGTCGCGCTCGCGAAGGCGCTCATCAACGAACCGGAAATCCTGATCCTCGACGAGCCGACCGCCTCGCTCGACCCGGATACCGCGGACTGGATTCGCGGCCATCTGGAGCGCTACCGCGCGAAGCATAACGCGACCATCCTGCTTGCCTCGCACAACATGGGCGAAGTGGAGCGGCTCTGCGACCGCGTGATCATGATGAAGCGCGGCAAGATCGTAGACGACGAATCGCCTTCCAACCTGATTACGCGCTACGGCCGCCACAACCTCGAGGAAGTTTTCCTCGACGTCGCGCGCGGCCGCGGCAAGGCCAATGCACAGGAGGCCGCGCAATGATCGCCTCGTCTCCCGCGTTCTCCTTCTCGCGCATTTTCGCGCTTGTCATGCGCCACTGGTACCTGCTGCGCTCGTCATGGCCGCGGCTCCTCGAACTCGTCTACTGGCCGCTGGTGCAGATGATCATGTGGGGTTTCCTGCAAACCTTCATGGCGAAGCAGACCGGCGCGCTCGCCACCGCCGCCGGCACGTTCCTCGCCGCGGTGTTGCTGTGGGACATCCTGTTTCGCGGGCAGCTTGGCTTTTCGTTCTCGTTCCTCGAAGAAATGTGGTCGCGCAATCTTGCGAACCTGATGATCTCGCCGCTCCGGCCCATCGAGTTCGTGCTCTCGATGATCGCGATGAGCATCATCCGCCTCATCATCGGCGTGGTGCCGGTGACGTTCCTCGCGATGTGGTTCTTCGGATTCAACTTCTGGGGACTCGGCTTCGCGCTTGGCGCGTTCTTCGCAAACCTGCTCCTGACGAGCTGGGCAATCGGCCTGCTTTGCGCAGGACTGGTGCTGCGCAACGGCCTCGGTGCGGAAGGGCTGACCTGGTCGATCATGTTCCTCTTTCTGCCGCTGACCTGCGTCTACTACCCGGTGGCCGCGCTCCCTGCGTGGATCCAGCCGCTGTCGTGGTCGCTGCCGCCGACCTACGTTTTCGAGGGCATGCGCGCGCTGGTGCTGGAACACACCTTCCGCGCCGACCTGATGCTGTGGGCGTTCGGCCTGAACCTGATCTGGATCACCGCGGCTGGGTGGGCATTTTTGCGCCTGCTTTACTCTTCCAAGCAGGCCGGCTCGCTGATGAGCGTCGGCGAATAACTGCCCTGAATTTCAGCGAATGGCTGCCCTGATTTGACGCAGCCCCCGAAACGTCACAGGGTCGCGCCGCACCGCAACAGAGGCCCGCTCGCGCGTTAACCACGCGGCTTCGAGCGAACTGAAAACTCGATGCCGATTGGTGAATTTGGCCGCCCGCCGGAAGTCCCCGAACAGTCGGGGCCGGTCCTCTCCACGCCGCTCTACTGGTTCTACGAATGGGGTCAGGCCGCGCTGAACCCTTCGCGCGCACTCGCCGACGCGACGCGACTCTATTTTAAGAACCCTCTCAACCCGCTTTCGCAGACCCACTTCGGCAAGACCATCGCCGCCACGGCGGAAATGTTCGAGCGCACCACGCGCCGCTACGGCAAGCCGGAATGGCATATCGACTCGACGCTGGTCGGCGGCGAGCGCGTGCCGGTCACGATCCGCACCGTATGGAAGCGGCCGTTCTGCAACCTCCTGCATTTCGAGCGGCAGTTCGCGGTTTCGCCGAAACGTCCGCAGCCGAAGCTGCTGATCGTCGCGCCGATGTCCGGCCATTACGCGACGCTGCTGCGCGGCACGGTCGAAGCCTTCCTGCCGAACCATGACGTCTACATCACCGACTGGGTCGATGCGCGCATGGTGCCGCTCGACGAAGGCCCGTTCGATCTCGACGATTACATCGATTACGTCATCAGCATGTTCCACTGGCTCGGCATCGGCGCGCACGCAATCGCGGTGTGCCAGCCCTCCGTGCCGGTGCTGGCCGCGGTCGCGCGCATGGAAGCGGAGAACGATCCCTACGTTCCGTTCTCGATGACATTGATGGGCGGACCGATCGACACGCGCCGGAATCCGACCGCGGTCAACAAGCTGGCCGAAGAAAAAGGCATGGACTGGTTCCGCACCCGCGTCATCGCCAAGGTGCCGTTCCCGCATCCGGGCTTCATGCGCGAAGTCTATCCGGGCTTCCTGCAACTCGGCGGCTTCATCGGCATGAACCTCGACCGCCACGTCGATGCGCACCGCGCGCTGTTCAACAACCTCGTCGAAGGCGACGGCGATTCCGCGAAGAAGCATCAGGAATTCTACGACGAATATCTCGCGGTGATGGACCTCACCGCCGAGTTTTATTTGCAGACGGTGGAGAAGGTCTTCGTCCGCCACGACCTGCCGAACGGCACCTTCAAGCATCGCGACAAGCCGGTCGATCCTTCGCTGATCCGGCGCACAGCGCTGCTCACGGTCGAGGGCGAGAACGACGACATTTCCGGCGTCGGCCAGACGCAGGCGACCCACGACCTCTGCAAGAACATCCCGGCGGACAAGAAGGTCCATTATGTCCAGCCCAAGGTCGGGCATTACGGCGTGTTCAACGGCTCGCGGTTCCGGGCCGAGATCGCGCCGCGCATCGCGGATTTCGTGCTGTCGAATAACAACGGCTATGCCGACGGCTCCAGCGTTTCTGCCGCCGCGCGTACCGCCAAGCCGCGCGTTCCCGCGTAGCGCGAAATCCGGGCTTGCCTAATTCCGCCGTTCCGTTTTGCCTTCATGGCAGCGGGACGAATCGGTTCGATTGATGCGGATTCTCGATTTTCTCAAACAGGCGCCGCAGGCCGACGAACGCATAACGCTTGCGCTCGGCGAGCAGCAATTCGACATCGCGGTCATGCGGAACCCCCGCGCGCGGCGCTATACGCTGCGCGTGCGTGATGCGAAGCGCGACGTGGTGCTCACCATGCCGGCGCGCGGCAGCATCCGCGAGGCACACCGTTTCGCCGAAAAGCACACCGCATGGATCGCGTCGAAGCTGGCGCAGCTTCCGGGGCGCGTGCCGTTCGCGGATGGAGAGACGCTTCCCGTGCGCGGCATTGCGTACCGCATCGTGCACCGGCCGCATGCGCGCGGCACCGCGTGGCTCGAACATTCGGAAGAAAACGGCGCGATGCTTTGCGTCGCCGGGAAAAGCGAGCACGTTTCGCGCCGCGTCCGAGATTTCCTGAAGCGCGAAGCCAAGGTCGCGCTCACGGCGGCGACGCGGAAATACGCGGGCATGCTGGGCGTGACGGTTTCCCGCATCGGGTTGCGCGACAGCACTTCGCGCTGGGGTTCTTGTTCGGAAAGCGGTGCGATTTCCTATTCGTGGCGGCTGATCCTCGCGCCCGATTATGTGCTCGATTATCTCGCCGCGCATGAAGTGGCGCACCGGCGCGAACTGAATCACTCGGAGCGGTTCTGGAACCTGCTCTACAGGATGTGCCCCGAAGCGAAGCGCGCGGAAGCATGGCTCACGCGCGAAGGAAAATCGCTGCACAGGTACGGCTAGTTGCGGCGGGTTCCGAACAGGCGATCCAGCAGCCAGTTGTCGATACCGCGCTCGGCCTGCCGCTCCGGCGGCTGCGGATAGCGGTCATCCCGCACAACACCCGGCGGATATAATGGGCCGTCATTGCGCGGCGGTGCGTAATCCGAACCCGGCAGATCGACCGGCTGCAGGTTCTGGTGCGCCACGCGCATCACGCGGTTCCAGATTTCGACTGGCAGGTTGCCGCCCGACGCCTTCTTCGTCGGCGAGGAATCGTCGTTGCCGAGCCAGACGCCCGCGATCAGCGCGCCGGTATAGCCGACGAACCAAGCGTCGCGATAATCCTGACTGGTTCCGGTCTTGCCGCCCGCGCGCCAGCCGGGAATCTGCGCGCGGCGCGCGGTGCCGGTGAGCAGCGTTTCTTCCATCATGCGGTTCATCTGCGCGACATGGGGCGGCGCGATCACGCTGCCGAAGCCGGGCTGCGAGCGCGAATAGAGAATCTTTCCTTTCGCGTCGCGCACCTGCGAGATCGTATGCGGCAGCACGCCGATGCCGCCATTCGCGAAGGGTGCATACGCGCCGGTCAGTTCCAGCAACGTCACTTCCGAAGTGCCGAGCGCGAGCGAAGCATTCGCTTGCAGATCGGAATAGATGCCGAGGCGGCGTGCGGTTTTCACGACCGCTGCCGGCCCGACTTCGATGGCGAGCCGCACGGCAACCGTGTTCAGCGACATCGAGAGCGCGGTGGTGAGCGAAACCGGCCCGTAATACTGGCCGGTGAAGTTTTCCGGCCGCCAGTTGCGCACCGAGATCGGCGCGTCGTCGCGCACTGTGTCGGGCGTAAGTCCGCGCTCCAGCGCGGTCAGGTAGACGAACGGCTTGAACGCCGAGCCGGGCTGGCGCTTCGCGGAAATCGCGCGGTTGAACTGGCTCTCGGAATAATTCGCGCCGCCGACCAGCGCGCGCACCGCGCCGTTGGTATCCATCACAACGATGGCGCCTTGCGAAACGCCGTACTTCTCGCCGTTCTTGTTCAACTCTTCCGTCAACGCGCGTTCGGCCGCTGCCTGCAACGCCGGGTCGATGGTCGTGACGACGGTAACATCGGTTTCGTACTGGCCGATGTAATCGTTGAGCGCATCCATCACCCAGTCGGCGACGTAGCCGTTCGAGCCGGGCGCAGTGCTGCGCGCGACCTTCGCGGGGCGCGTGCGCGCGGTCGCCACCATTTCGCGGGTGATGAAGCCCGCTTCTTCCATCGCCGCGAGGACGAGGAGCGCGCGCTGTTGCGCGGCTTCCGGATTGCGCGTCGGCGCGAGCCGCGTGGGCGAGCGCACCAGACCCGCCAGCACGGCCGCTTCGGAGAGCGTGAGCGCGCGCGCGGATTTTCCGAAATAGCGCTGCGCCGCCGCCTCGACGCCGTAAGCGCCTGCGCCGAAGTAAACGCGGTTCAGATAAAGCTCGAGGATCTGCGCCTTCGAGTATTTCACTTCGAGCCAGACCGCGAGGATCACTTCCTGCAATTTGCGCTCTAACGTGCGATCCTGCGTGAGGAACAGGTTCTTTGCGAGCTGCTGCGTCAGCGTCGAGCCGCCTTCGCGCAAGCGGCCGCGGCTCAGGTTCACGAACACCGCGCGCGCCACGCCGATCGGGTCGATGCCGAAGTGATAATGAAAGCGGCGGTCCTCGATAGCGACGAAGGCTTCCGGCAAATATTTCGGCAGCGCGGCCAGTGGAACGGCGGTGCCGCCCATTTCGCCGCGCACGGCGATCGGCTTGTTGTCGGTGCCGAGAATCGTGATCGTCGGCGGACGCTTCGGCACGACCAGCGTCTGGATCGGCGGCAGCTTGGTGAACTGCCATGCGATCAGCGCGCTGAGCGCGAGGAAGCACCACAGCCCGGCGATGAACGTGAAGCGGACCAGGCGCCCGAAGAAGCTGCGCTTGCGGCGCGCCTTGCCGCGGCTTTTGCGCGGACGCGATCCGCGCGGGCGGCGCTCGTCGTCGTAACCGCCGGCGCGGTCGCGCGCATCGAGGCGCACGTCGAGCCGCGCGGAGCGGTCTCGCATCGAAGGTTCGCGGCGTTTCGGGCGCAGCCAGCCCATATATATGTGTCTCTCGGCCGCGCTCCCGGAACGGCGCGGTTAAAGACTCCTAAATGCCTGCGTTTAAGGCGAAGTTAAGCCGCGACCGCGGTGCTTTCGCGCCTAGCGCGCAGCCGCCGCCTTGCGGGGCTTTTCTTCGGCCGCGGCGCGCTCGAACACCGCGAGCAGCGCCCGCTTGATCGAGGCCTGCCGCTGGGGCGACTCGATTTTCGCGCCCATGAGGTCGTTCACATAAAAGACGTCCACCACCCGCTCGCCGAAGGTGGCGACGTGCGCGGAGACGATGTTCAGGTTCAGCCGCGAGATCGTGTTGGTGAGATCGAACAGCAGGCCCGGCCGGTCGAGGCCATTGACCTCGATCACGGTGTGCTGATCCGACCACTCGTTGTTGATGGAAACTTCCGGCTCTAGGCGGAACGCGCGGGAGCGCGTCTTCGGTGCGCGTTTCTCGACAATGTCCGGCAAACGCATCTCGCCCCGCAGCGCCTGCTCGATGCCGTCCGCGATGCGGTTTGCGCGGCGCAGTTCGTCCTCGTCCAGATCGAACTCGCGCGTGACGGAGATGGAATCGAGCGCAAGGCCGTCGGTGGTCGTGAAAATCTGTGCGTCCACGATGTTCGCGCCGGCCGCCGCGCACGCGCCCGCGATCACGGACAGCAGGCGCGGGTGGTCTGGGGTCAGCAGCGTCAGTTCGGTTACGCCGCGCGAGGGATCGGTCCGCACCTTGGTCGCGACCGCCTTGCCGCCCTGCTCGGTGCTCCTGATGAAACGCGCGTGCTCGATCTTGTGCTGCAAATCCGTCTTCAGCCAATACGGCTGATAGTGACGCTGCACATAGCGGTCGAGTTCGTCCTTGCTCCAGTCGCCCATCGCCTCGCGGAATTCGGCCTGCGCCATTTCCACGCGGCGCGAGCGGTTCACTTCCGAATAGCCGCCGGTCAGCACCGGCTCGGTTTCGTAGTAGAGCGTACGCAATAGTTGCGCCTTCCAGCCGTTCCACACGCCGGGGCCGACTGCGCGAATGTCGGCGGTGGTGAGGATAAGCAGCATCTTCAGGCGTTCGAGGTTCTGCACGATGGCGGCGAAACCCTCGACGGTCTTGCGGTCCGACAGGTCGCGCGACTGCGCGATGGTGGACATGGTGAGATGCTGCTCGATCAGCCACGCAATCGTCTCGGTGTCGGCCTGCGACAGGCCGATGCGCGGGCAGAAGCGGCGCGCGATCTTCGCGCCCATGATCGAATGGTCTTCGGGGCGGCCCTTCGCGATGTCATGCAGGAACAGCGCGATATAGAGCAGCTCGCGGTTCTTGATGGTCTTCATCAGTTCGTTGGCGAGGCCGTATTCGGGATTGGTGCCGCGCTCGATCTCGGACAGCACGCCGATGCAGCGGATCAGGTGCTCGTCCACCGTGTAGTGGTGGTAGAGGTTGAACTGCATCATCGCGACGACATGGCCGAATTCCGGCACAAAGCGGCCGAGCACGCCGGCTTCGTTCATCTTGCGCAGCACGATTTCCGGCGCGTGCTTCGAGGCAACGATCTCGCGAAACAGCGTATTCGCGTCCGGGTCTTCGCGGAGCGCGCCGTCGATCAGTTTCAGCGAGCGCCGCGCGAGGCGCAACGCGTCCGGGTGGAAATCCAGATCGTGCTGGTCCGCGATGTGGAACATGCGCAGGAAATTGACCGGGTCCCTCTGGAACACCTTGTCGTTCGCGACGCTGACGCGCTCGTTGTCGATGACGAAATCCGGATAATCCTTCACGGGCCTGCGCTTGCGGCGCGCGAAGCGCGAGATCACGCGGGTCAGCGCGGGCGCGCTTTTCGCGTGGATCTCCTCCAGCTCCGCGCAGACGATGGCAGTGAGGTCGCCGACATCCTTCGCGATCAGGAAGTAATGCTTCATGAAGCGTTCGACGTCGCGCTGGCCCGGATGATCGGTGTAGCCGAGGCGCAGCGCCATTTCATGCTGCACCTCGAACGAAAGCCGTTCTTCCGCGCGTCCGGTAAGAAAATGCAAGTGACAGCGTACCGCCCACAGGAAATCCGCGCAGCGGCGGAACAGCGCGCGCTCCGCCTTCGTGAACAGGCCCTTGCCGACCAGTTCTTCCACGTCGCGCACGCGATAGACGTATTTGCCGATCCAGTTCAGCGTGTGCAGGTCGCGCAACCCGCCCTTGCCTTCCTTCACGTTCGGCTCGACCAGATAGCGCGACTGGCCAGCGCGCTTGTGGCGCTCGTCACGCTCGGCGAGTTTCGCCGCGACGAATTCGGCCGCGGTGCCCTGCACCACTTCCTTGTCGAAGCGTATCTGGAATTCGTCGAACAGCTTTTCGTCGCCGACCAGCCGCCGCGCTTCCAGCAGTGCGGTGCGGATCGTCATGTCGGCGCGGCCCTGCCGAATGCACTCGTCCACCGAACGCGTGGCGTGGCCAACTTTGAGGCCCATGTCCCAGAGCGCGTAGAGGATCGCTTCTGCGACGCTCTCGCCCCATGCGGTCTGTTTGTACGGAAGAAGAAAAAGCAGATCGATGTCGGAGCCGGGCGCAAGCAAGCCGCGGCCATATCCGCCGACCGCGACAACCGTCATGCGCTCGGCGGTCGAAGGATTTTCCGAGCGGTAAAGTTGCTCCGCCGCGACTTCGTAGGCGAGCGTGATGATCGTATCCATCAAGCGCGACAGCGCTTCGGCGCAGCCGCGGCCCGCCAGACCGCCGAGGAGTTTTTTCTCGGCCAGCTCGCGGCCTTCGGTCAGCGCAGTTTTCAGCCGTTGCGTCAGCGCGACGCGAATGTCCGCGGCACGGCCCTGATGCTGTTCGCTGAGCTTGGCCAGCTCAGCACGCAGCTTCGCAACATTGATGAGGTCCGCGGCTCCGGGCTTGGCCCGGCGGCGGCGTCTTGGTGAGCGCGACATTGGCGGAAAACGAATAACCCTGTGCGGGAAATACCTTATCTCCTCTGCAACGTCATGGAATATGACCTTTATAATACAGATATATTTTGTTCTATTTTTCTATTGACAGATAATCCACGTATGAATGAGTGTACCCCACGAAATTCACGTTTTTTTGCAGGGGTAATCATGCGCTTCCAACTTCGCCATCTCGGCCGCGCCGCGCTCGCCGCGCTCGCCGCCGTAACGCTCACCGCAGGCGCTTCGCGCGCGCAGCAGGTGACCGAAATCCGCATCGACTGGGCGACCTACAACCCGGTCTCGATCGTGCTTCGCCAGCAGGGCCTGCTGGAAAAAGAGTTCGAGAAGGACGGCATCAAGATCCGCTGGGTGCAGTCAGCCGGTTCGAACAAGGCGCTCGAATTCCTGAATGCCGGGTCCATCGACTTCGGCTCGACCGCTGGCTCGGCCGCGCTGGTCGCGCGCATCAACGGCAACCCGATCAAATCGATCTACGTCTACTCGCGTCCGGAATGGACCGCGCTCGTCACCGGGCCGAAGTCCGACATCAAGTCGGTCAAGGACCTGAAGGGCAAGACCGTGGCGGTCACCCGCGGCACCGACCCGCACATCTTCCTAGTGCGCGCGCTTGCCGATAACGGCCTCACCGATAAGGACGTGCGTTTCGTGCTGTTGCAGCACGCCGACGGCCGCCTCGCCCTGATCCGCGGCGATGTCGATGCATGGGCCGGCCTCGACCCGATGATGGCGGCCGCCGAAATCGACGACGGCGCGAAGCTGTTCTTCCGCAAGCCCGAAGCGAATACCTGGGGCATCCTCAACGTGCGCGAGGAATTCGCGAAAGCGAACCCGAAGCTGGTCGAGCGCGTGCTGAAAACCTACGAGCAGGCACGCCGCTGGTCGCTGGCGAACCCGGCCGAAGTCACCAAGCTGCTCGCACAGGCCGCGAAGATTCCGGAAAACGTCGCCGAGAAGCAGCTCAAAGAGCGCACCGAACTCACGCATAGCGTGATCGGCCAGCCGCAGCGTGCTTCCATCCTCGCCGCCGGTATTGCGCTCCAGAACGCGGGCGTGATCGACGCCAAGGTGAACGTCGAGAAGGTCGTCAACGAACTGATCGACGACCGCTTCAACGCGTCGCTTTCGAACTAAGCCACAAGCGCGGTAAACCATGAGCGTCATGGACGCCATTCAACAACGAGACGCCGCCGTCGAGGCGGCGTCTCCCGTTTCCAGGCCGAAGCCGGTATGGGCGCGGTTTCGCTTTCTTCTTGGATTCGCACTGCCGGTCGCGCTTGCGCTGGGGTGGGAAATCGCGATCCGCGCGGGTTGGGCACAGGGCCGCCTGATGCCGCCACCGAGCCGCCTGTTCGCGACACTTTATGAACTCGCGATCAGCGGCGAACTCTGGCGTCACATCGTGGCTACGCTCGGCCGTGTCGGCGCGGGCTTCGCACTCGGCACCGTTACCGGCACCATCGTCGGCGCGATTGCAGGCGCGTCGCGCCTGTCCCGCGACGTGGTCGATCCTTCGTTGCAGGGCCTACGCTCGGTGCCGTCGATCGCATGGGTGCCACTCTTTATTCTCTGGTTCGGAATCTACGAGCAGTCGAAGATCGCGCTGATCGCAGTCGGCTGCTTCTTCCCGGTCTATCTCGGCGTGCTCGGCGCGATTTCCGCCGTGGATCGTAAGACCGTGGAAGTCGGCCGCATCTTCCGGCTCTCGACGCCCGCGCTGGTGCGGCGGATTCTGCTGCCCGCGATCCTGCCCGCCTATATCGTTTCGCTACGGCAGGGCCTCGGCCTCGGCTGGATGTTCGTCGTCGCCGCCGAATTCATGGGCGCGAGCGAAGGTCTCGGCTATCTGCTCACCGACGGCCAGCAACTCGGCAAGCCGGATCAGATTCTCGCGGCGATCCTCACCTTCGCCGTGCTCGGCAAGATTACCGACGGCTTGCTCGCCACGGCATCGAAGCCTTTCCTGACCTGGCAAGACTCTTTCGCGCCGAAGGGCTGAACCATGCTGAACGTCCGCTCGGTCGATAAAATCTACCCCAACGGCGTGCGCGCGCTGGACCGCATCTCGCTCGACGTGAAGCAAGGCGAGATCGTCGCGGTGGTCGGCGGCTCCGGCTGCGGCAAGAGCACGTTGCTGCGCCTGATCGCAGGTCTAGATCCGGCGACGAAAGGGCGCGTCGAACTCGACGGCGAGACGATCCTCGCACCGCACGAATGTGTCGGCCTGATCTTTCAGGAGCCGAGGCTGCTGCCGTGGCTCACCGTCGCGCAGAACGTGGGCTTCGGCCTTTCGCATCTGCCGCGCGGGAAACGCGAAGCAATCGTCGGCGAAGTATTGCTGCGCGTCGGCCTCAGCGATTATGCGGACCGCTGGCCGCGCGAACTCTCCGGCGGACAGGCGCAGCGCGTCGCTATCGCTCGCGCGCTCGCGCCGCGCGTGAAGGTGCTGCTGCTCGACGAGCCGTTCTCGGCGCTCGATGCATTCACCCGCGCAAGCCTGCACCAGCATGTGCTCGATCTGTGGCGTGCCTACAAGCCGACGCTCATTCTCGTCACGCATGATGTCGAGGAAGCCGCCGTGCTCGCCGACCGCGTGGTGGTGATGCAGCCCAAGCCGGGGCGCATCTCCGCGCAATTCGATCTGAACCTCCCGCATCCGCGCGACCGCTACGGCGCGGACGTGGAGGCTGCGAAGCGCAAGATCCTTCATGCCCTCGACCAGTCGCTGCGAATTCGCGCGCCCGGAGAAGAACTGGCCCCCGCTGCTGCAATCTGACATAAGGCGCGGGAATTCCGGAGGACGATCATGGATGCATCCGAACTTCGCTCGCTACAGGCGCCGATCAAGGAAAAGTACAAGACCGATCCGAATGCGGCGGTCATCACGCTGAAGGCGAACGGTACGCTCGACGACGGCATCGCGTGCAAGGTGCAGACCGGCCGCGCGCTGGAAATTGCGGGCCTGCATCCGGCCACCGGTGGCTCCGGCCGCGAGCTTTGCTCCGGCGACATGCTGCTGGAAGCGCTCGTCGCCTGCGCGGGCGTGACACTGAAAGCGGTCGCGACCGCAATCGAGATTCCCCTGAAATCGGGCAAAGTCTCGGCAGAAGGCGATCTTGATTTCCGCGGCACGCTCGGCGTCGCAAAGGACGCGCCGGTAGGCTTCCGCGAAATTCGCCTGCGCTTCGACGTGCAGACCGACGCGCCGCAGGAAAAGCTGGACCAGCTTCTGAAACTCACCGAACGCTATTGTGTGGTCTACCAGACCATCAAGGCCGGACCGAAGGTCGACGTTTCGCTTCACAACACCTAGACTTTTCTTTCGCAGGCGTTTGCCGCGCATGAAGCGCGTCTGGCGCTTTCGCCATTCGCGCAAGTTATGAGCGCGTAGAAGTTTTCATGTCTCCCGATCTGATGTTCTGGCTGGCGGTGGCGGCGAAGATGATCCTCGCCGCTTCCGTCGTGCTTGCGGCGACGATTGCAGCCGAACGCGCCGGGCCGCTGGTCGGCGCGCTGATCGCGACCTTGCCGGTTTCGGCAGGCCCAGCCTATTTCTTCCTCGCGTTCGAACAGGACGCAGCGTTCATCGCGCAGAGCGCGCTCGGCAGCCTGTTGCTCAATGCCGCCACCGCAATCTACGCCACGACCTACGTGCTGCTCTCGCAACGGCATCCGTTCATCGTCTGCGTACCGTCGGCGATCGTGCTCTGGCTCGGCTCTTTGTTCTTATTCTCGCACTTCGTGCGGACGGGTTTGGGCGCGGCGGCGCTGAATGTCGCCGTGTTTGGTATCTGCTTTTTTCTGGTGCGGCGCTATCGCGACGTGCGGATGCCGAAGATCAAACTGCGCTGGTACGACTTCGTGTTCCGCGCCGGCCTCGTCGGCACGCTGGTCGGCATCATCCTCGCCCTGCACAGCGCAATGGGGCCGCTGGCGACCGGCGCACTCGCGGCATTCCCCATCGTCTTCACCAGCATGATGCTCATTCTGCATCCGCGCTACGGCGGCCCCGCCTGCAGCGCGGTGATGGCGAACGGGATCACCGGCCTGATGGGCTTCGGCATCGCCGCCTATGTGCTGCATGTCTCGGCAATTCCGCTCGGCGTACCGGCGGCGCTCACGCTGGTGCTGTGCATCACGGTCGCGTGGAATCTCGGCGTGTTCTTCTTTCGCGGAAAACGGAAAGCGTAACGGCGCTACTGCGCGGTCCAGCCGCCATCGACGGGAATGGCCGCGCCGGTGAGATTGTGGGCGGCAGGATGCGTCAGCCACAGCGCAAGCGCGCCGATGTCATCCGGCTGCGACATACGCAGGCTCGGCTGCTTTTCGCCGAGCAGATCCGCGATGCCGGCCGCGCGGTCGCCGCCATGTTTTGCGACCCGCTCCAGAATCTGCGGCTCGATCAGCGTGGTCTCGATGAAGCCGGGGCAGATGCAGTTCACGGTGATGCCGCCGCTTTCGCGCGAACCCGCCGTCGCATATTCGAGCGCGGCGACGCGCGTCATGCCGACCAGTCCGAATTTGGAAGCGACGTAAGGCGCCTTGTTCACGGAAGCGACCAGGCCATGCACGGACGCGATGTTGATGACGCGGCCGTAGCCGCGCTGTTTCATACCCGGCAGTGCAAGGCGCATGGTGTCGAAGGCCGCGGACAAATTTATCGCGATGATGCTGTCCCAGACCTGCCGCGTCGCATCCGCGAGGCTCACGGTGTGCTGCGTGCCTGCATTGTTGACGAGAATGTCGGGGCCGCCCCAGCCCATCACTTCCTTCATCATGGCTTCGATCGCGGCCGGGTTGCGCAGGTCGCCTTCGAAGAAGCGCGCTTCCGGCGCGCCGCTGTTCTTCACTTCCGCGAGCGCTTCGGCAGCCTGTTGCGGCGTGGCCAGTCCGTGCACGCCGATGCGTGCGCCCGCGGAAGCGAGCGCTTTGGCGATGGCAAGCCCGATGCCCTGCGCCGAACCCGTTACAAATGCCGTGCGGCCTTCAAGATAGCGACCCATCGCCAAACCCCGAATAACTCTGAAGGTTCATCCCAATCCAATTATGCGACGGGCGCAATACGACGATCAGCGGTTGCGAAGAATCGTTTTCAGCCGGTAGAGCGCATCCATCGCCTCGCGGGGCGACATCTCGTCGGGATGGATTTCGTCGAGCGCGGCGGCGAGCGGATCGGGCTTGCCGTCTTCTGCCACTGTCTTCGCTACCGGCGCCTTGATGTTTTGGAACAGTGGCAGGTCGTCGAAGCCTTGCAGTGGCTTGGAGCGCTGCTCGGATTCGAGTTCGGCGAGCACCACGCGCGCGCGTTCGATCACGCCATGCGGCAAGCCCGCGAGCTTCGCGACCTGAATGCCATAGGAGCGATCCGCCGTGCCGCGCGCGACTTCGTGCAGAAAGATGACTTCGTTTTCCCATTCCTTGACGCGTACCGTCGCATTCACCTGTCTTGGAAGCCGTGCGGCAAGCGCCGTCAGTTCGTGAAAATGCGTCGCAAACAGTCCGCGGCACTTATTCACTTCGTGCAGGTGTTCGAGCGTGGCCCATGCAATCGAGAGGCCGTCGAAGGTGGCGGTGCCGCGCCCAATTTCGTCGAGGATGACGAGCGAGCGCGCCGTCGCCTGATGCAGGATCGCGGCGGTCTCCACCATCTCGACCATGAAGGTCGAGCGGCCGCGCGCAAGGTCGTCCGCAGCGCCAACGCGCGAGAACAAACGATCCACCACGCCGATATGCGCCGCCTTCGCGGGCACGAACGAACCGCTCTGCGCGAGAATGGCGAGGATCGCGTTCTGGCGAAGGAACGTGGATTTACCCGCCATGTTCGGGCCGGTGACGAGCCAGATCGCACCGGCATCGGCACCATCAGGCGGCGAGAGCGAACAGCCGTTCGGCACGAACGGCCCGCCATCATGCGTCAACGCGGCCTCGACCACGGGATGCCGCCCGCCTTCGATTTCAAAGTGGAGCGAATCGTCCACCTCCGGCCGCACCCAGCTTCCTTCGGCTGCGAGTTCGGCGAGCGCGGTAGCGGCGTCGATTTCGGCGAGCGCGTTCGCGACCATTTCGAGGAGCGTCGCCGCAGCCATCACCTGCACGGCGAGGCGTTCGAAGATCGCAAGCTCCATCTGCAACGCGCGGTCGCCTGCGGAAGCAATGCGCGATTCCAGTTCGCCCAGTTCGGCGGTGGAGAAGCGCATCGCACCCGCCATCGACTGGCGATGGATGAAGCGCTCGCGCATCTTCGTGCTCAGCATGCGCTCGCCGTGCTGGCTCGGCACTTCGATGAAATAGCCGAGTACATTGTTGTACTTGATCTTGAGCGCCTTGATCTGCGTCTCGCCGGCATAGCTTTGTTGCAGGCCTGCGATGATGCCGCGTGCTTCGTCGCGCAGGCCGCGCGCCGCATCGAGATCGGCATCGAAGCCTTCGCGCACGAACCCGCCGTCGCGTTTTGAGTGAGGCAAATCGTCGGCAAGCGCGTCGGCGATGGCATCGCGCAGGTCGCGGTCGGACGCGCCGAGCGCTTCCGCTGCGAGCTTCGTTTCCTCCGGCACGTCCTGCATGTTTTTCAGGAGCGTCGAAAGCGCCAGCGCAATGCCGAGCGCGCGGCCGATGGCGGCGAGATCGCGCGGGCCGCCGCGTTCGAGCGCGATGCGCGCCAAAGCGCGCGACAGGTCGGGCGCTTCGAGCAGCGCCTTGCGGATTTCGCCACGCGCGGTCCAGTGCTCGACGAAGAAGCCGACACCGTCGAGGCGCGCATTGATCGCGCGCGCATCGCAAAGCGGGCTGGCGAGGCGCTGCGCGAGATTGCGCGCACCCGCCGCCGTCACCGTGCGGTCGATACAGGCGAGCAGCGAGCCGCGCGTCTCGCCGCCAAGTGTCCGCAACAATTCGAGATTGTTGCGGGTCGCGGCGTCGATCTGCATGACGCTGCCCGCGCGTTCGCGCGCAGGCGGAGAGAGCGCGGGGCGCGAACCGATCTGCGTACGCTCGACATAGGTCGCGGCGGCCGCGGCGACGGCCAGTTCGGGACGCGAGAACACGCCGAAGGAGTCGGATGTCGCGACATTGAAGAACGCCGCCAGCCGCCGTTCGGCGCTGGTGGAATCGAACAGTTCCTTCGGCATCGGCGTCACGTTCTTGAGCGAGCGCCAGTAGGCTTTCAGTTCGGGTTCGTCATAGAGCGAATCGGATACGAGAATCTCGCCCGGCTCGATGCGCGCGATCTCGCCCGCGAGCTGCGCTTCCCCGATTTCGGCCACGCGAAACTCGCCCGTGGAAATGTCGAGCCACGCAAGGCCGCAAATCGCTTCCTCGCCGGTCGCGGGTTTCGCGCGCGTCACCGCCATCAGCCAGTTGTTTCGCTTCGCGTTGAGCAGGCCGTCTTCGGTCAGCGTGCCGGGCGTGACGAGACGCACCACGCCGCGCTTCACCACCGATTTCGCACCGCGCTTCTTTGCTTCCGCCGGGTCTTCGGTCTGCTCGCAGACGGCAACACGGAAACCCTGCGCGATCAGGCGGTGCAGGTATTCCTCGGAGCGTTCCACCGGCACGCCGCACATCGGGATGTCGTGGCCCTGATGCCGGCCGCGCTTGGTGAGCACGATGCCGAGCGCGCGCGATGCCTTCTCGGCGTCCTCGAAGAACAACTCGTAGAAGTCGCCCATCCGGTAGAACAGCAGGCAGTCCGGATTGGCCGCCTTGATCTCGATGAACTGTTCCATCATCGGCGTGACGCGTTGCGCGTCCGCCGCGGATATTTCGTTCGTGCCGGAAGAAGCCGCATCGTTCATTGCGGCGGCAGACTAGCAGAGCACTTCCCACGCTTGCAGGCGAAAGAGACGGTTATCCCTGCTCTTCAATGCGTTGATATAGCTCGCGTTTCGCGGCCCGCAGCACCGCGTCGGAACCTGCGCCATCGGCCAACCGCGCATGAACCAGCGCGCCCACCATGAGCGCCACGAACGCGCTGGCCCGCTCTTTCGCGTTCGCGCCCTTTAAATAGCGCGCGACCAGCGAAACGAGCCGCTCGCGTCCCGCGGCAACCGCCTCGCGCGCGGGGCTTTCGCGGTTTGCCGCTTCGCTGCCGAGTGCCGCAACCGCGCAGCCTTTGCCCGGATTGTCGCGATGACTGCGCGAGAGATAACGGTCAACGATGACTTTCAGCTCTTCGCCGGGCTTCGCGGCTTCGGCGGCGGCACGCAAACCGCCGCCCGGCTCGCCGAACGACCACGCGCAGGCTTCCGCGACCAGCGCGTCCTTCGATTCGAAGTGCTTGTAGAAGCCGCCGTGGGTCATGCCCGCGGCCTCCATCAATTCGGCGACGCCAACGGAAGCAATACCGCGCTCGCGAAACAGCTTCGCGGCGGCCGCCACGATCCGCTCGCGATTTTTCGCCGCCGTTTCTCTGGAATTGCGCATCCCTTGGCCTCAGCCATGCGTCCCGTGAATAGATGATGATTATCATCCAATTATTGACAGGGCAAGGAGGCCGTGGGATTGCCCGAAGACGCAGAGGAAAAGCCCATGAGCATGGATGCCGCCGTCGCTACGAAGCCCGCGCGCCTGGAAGGCAAGCCGTTGATCTTCTTCCTCACGCTGCTCGCGGCGCTCGGCATGCTTGCGACGAATATGTACCTCGCGTCGTTCCCCTCGCTCGGCCGCGACCTCGCGGCGACGCCCGCGCAGGTGAAGCTGACGCTCACCGTATTCCTGCTCGGCTTCGCGTTCGGGCAACTCGTGATCGGGCCGCTCTCCGATAAATTCGGCCGCCGTCCGCTCCTGATCGGCGGACTGGTGGTTTACGCCATCACCGCCGCGCTGATCGCGCTTGCCGTCAGCATCGAATGGATGCTGGCGCTGCGCGTCGCGCAGGCGGTGGGCGCGTGTACCGGCTCGGTGCTGGCACGGGCGGTCGCGCGCGATCTTTTCTCCGGCGACGAACTCACGCGCTCGCTCGGCTTCATCACCACGCTGGTCGCGGCTGCGCCCGGCTTCTCACCTCTGATCGGCGGGCTGATCGAAACATTCATCGGCTGGCGCGCGATCTTCGCTTTGCTGGCGCTGGTCGGCATATTCGCCGCCGCGATGGTCTGGCTGCGCGTACCGGAAACGCATCACAGCCGAGAAACCGCGCCGAGCATGGCGCAGGCCTTCGGCAGCTATTTCATGCTGCTAGCGAAACGCGAATTCATGGTGCCGACGCTCGCCACCACCTGCGCCATGGCGGGGCTGTTCGCCTTCTTCGCCTCATCGCCGGGCATCTTCATCGAGCGCTACGGCGTATCGCCCGCGCTGTTCGGGCTGATTCCGTGCTTCACCGTGTTCGCGGTATTCGCAGGCGGCTTCAGCGCACCGCGACTCGCGAAGAAATGGCCGGGCTTCAAGCCCATCATCCTCGGCCTCGCGATGATGATCGTCGGCGGGACTGCGATGCTCGCGATTTCCCATGCGGGGAATCCCGGCATGTATACGGTGCTCGGCACGCTTCTGTTCTTTCTCTACGGCATGGGGGTCGTGAACCCGCTCGCGACCGTGTTCGCGCTGCGCCCGTTTCCCGAACAGGCGGGCGCGGCTTCCGCGCTGATCGGCTTTTTCCAGATGGCGGGCGGCGCTTTCGGCACCGTGCTGATCGGTCTCCTGCCGCTCCCGCTGCTGCCGGGACTGCCACTGGTCATGCTCGGCGCCGCGATTCTGGGCCTGATCGCCGTGCTGGCAGGCGCAAAATGCGTACAGCCGGATTAGCCATCACCTTTTTTCTTCTGCTGCAATGACTTGAGCCTGTAGCAGTCACGGGTCTATGGTCCCGCCCCCGGCCTGAAGCCGGGGTTAGGGAGCGCCTATGTCCGACAAAAAGAGCCGCCGTTCGCGGCCCACCTTCACCGATCAGGAAGCACTGCAATTTCACTCGGGCGGACGCCCCGGAAAGCTCGAAGTCGTCGCCACCAAGCCGATGGCGACGCAACGCGACCTTTCGCTCGCTTATTCTCCCGGCGTCGCTGTACCCGTGCTCGCCATCGCCGAAGATCCGAGCCGCGCCTTCGATTACACCGCGAAGGGCAACCTGGTCGGCGTGATCTCGAACGGCACCGCGATCCTCGGCCTCGGCAATCTCGGCGCGCTGGCCTCCAAGCCGGTGATGGAAGGCAAGGCGGTGCTGTTCAAGCGCTTCGCCGACATCGACGCCTTCGACATCGAAATGGGCACCGAAGACCCGGACGAGTTCATCAATGCGGTGAAGCCGCTGGGCCTCACCTTCGGCGGCATCAACCTCGAAGACATTAAAGCCCCGGAATGTTTCATCATCGAGCAGCGCCTGCGCGAAATGCTCGACATTCCCGTGTTTCACGACGACCAGCACGGCACCGCGATCATCACCGCGGCCGGCATCATGAATGCGCTGCACCTCACGGGGCGTGACATCAAGACCGCGAAGCTGGTCGTGAACGGCGCGGGCGCTTCCGGCATTGCGACCGTGGAGTTGCTGAAGGCAATGGGCATGCAGCCCAACAACATCATCCTCTGCGACACCAAGGGCGTGGTCTACAAGGGCCGCACCGAGGGCATGAACCAGTGGAAGTCGGCGCATGCCGCCGACACCAAGGCGCGCACGCTGGCCGACGCCTTCAAGGGCGCCGACATCTGCCTCGGCCTTTCCGCCAAGGGCGCCTTCACCGGCGACATGATCAAGTCGATGGCGGACAAGCCGATCATCTTCGCGCTCGCCAACCCGGACCCGGAGATTTCGGCGGAGGAAGTCGCGCAGATCCGAGAAGACGCGATCATGGCGACCGGCCGCTCCGACTATCCGAACCAGATCAACAACGTGCTCGGCTTCCCGTACATCTTCCGCGGCGCGCTCGACGTGCGCGCGACCACGATCAACATGGAAATGAAGATCGCGGCGGCGGAAGCACTGGCGCAGCTCGCGCGCGAGGACGTGCCGGACGAAGTCGCGGCGGCCTACGGCCAGCGGCCGAAATTCGGTCCCGACTACATCATTCCGGTGCCGTTCGACCCGCGGCTCATTTCCTATGTGCCGCCGGCGGTCGCGAAGGCGGCGATGGATACCGGCGTCGCGCGCCGTCCGATCATCGACATGGAGGCCTATGCGCAGCAGCTTCGCAATCGCCGCGATCCGATCGCGGGCGTGTTGCAGCGGGTTTACGAGCGCCTGCGCCGCCAGCCGAAGCGTGTCGTGTTCGCGGAAGGCGAAGAGGAGCAGGTGATCCGCGCGGCGGTCAGCTTCGCCTCGCGGGGCCTCGGCACCTCGGTGCTGGTCGGCCGCGAGGAGCGCGTGAAGAACACGGCGAAGCTCGCGGGCGTCGAACTGCCCGAAGGCGTCGAGATTCACAACGCCGCGCTCTCGAAGCGCACAACCGATTACGCCAACTATCTCTACGAGCGCCTGCAACGCGAAGGCTATCTCTACCGGGATTGCCTGCGGCTCGTGAACAACGACCGCAACCACTTCGCCGCCTGCATGGTCGCGCTCGGCGACGTCGATGCGATGGTGTCGGGCGTGACGCGCAACTATTCGGTGGTGCTGGAGGACGTGCAGCGCGTGATCGACCCGAAGCCGGGCCATCGCGTGATCGGCGTCTCGATCGTGATCTCGCGCGGGCGCACCGTGCTGATCGCCGATACCGCCGTCACCGAACTGCCGACCGCGGAAGAACTCGCGGAAATCGCGGTCGAAGCCGCGGGCGTCGCGCGCCGTCTCGGCTACGAACCGCGGGTTGCGATGCTGGCTTTCTCCAGCTTCGGCCATCCCCCGGGAGAGCGCACGCAGCATGTGAAGGACGCCGTGAAGCTGCTGCACGACCGCCGCGTCGATTTCGAGGTGGACGGCGAAATGGCAGCCGATGTCGCGCTGAACCGCGAACTCGCAGCGGCCTATCCGTTCAGCCGCCTCACCGGCCCCGCCAACGTGCTGGTGATGCCGGCGTTCCATTCGGCATCGATCTCGACCAAGCTGCTTCAGGAAATGGGCGGCGCAACCGTGATCGGCCCGCTGCTGGTCGGACTCGATCGTTCCGTGCAGATCGTGCCGCTGTCCGCGAAGGACTCCGACCTCATGAACATGGCCGCGATTGCCGCATACAACGTCAGCGGCTAGGCGCTTTTCAGAATATCGGCCTCATCCTGAGGAGCGGGCGCAACCCGCGTCTCGAAGGATGAGGTCTCGTGGTTCGAGACGCATCGCCTCGCGATGCTCCTCACCATGAGGCTGATTTTTAACGCAGCAAGCCGTGCTCGTTCGCGAGATCAACCAATTTGCGCTCCGGCCGCGCGCCGATGTGCGAGATGATCTCCGCCGCGCACAACGCGCCCAACCGCAACGACGCGACGTGCGGCATGCGCTGCGAGAAGCCGTAGAGGAATCCCGCTGCGAACAGGTCGCCCGCGCCGGTCGTATCCACCACGCGGTCGATCGGGAATGCCGGCACCGTTTCGGTTTCTTCGCGCGTCACCACCATCGCGCCCTTCTCGCTGCGCGTCACCACGGCGGTGGTCACGTCCTTGCGGAGCGCGGTGACGGCGGCGTCGAAATCGCCGGTTTCGTAGAGCGATTTCAGTTCCGCTTCGTTCGCGAACAGCAGATCCACCGTGTTGTTGCGAAGCAGACCGAGAAACTCTTTCCGGTAGCGGTCGACGCAGAAAGCGTCGGACAACGTCAGCGCCACCGTGCGGTCGTTATCGTGCGCAATTTCGGCGGCCTTCACGAAAGCGGCCTTCGCCTGCTTCGGATCCCAGAGATAGCCTTCGAGATACAGCACGCTGGCAGAGCGCACTTCGTCGACGGCAATATCGTCGGGGGTAAGATCCTGTGCCGCGCCGAGATACGTGTTCATGGTGCGCTGACCGTCCGGCGTCACCAGGATGAAGCTGCGCGCGGTGGCAGGTCCCTGCGTCGCCATCGGCGTCGAGAACGCAACGCCGGAGGCGCGGATGTCGCGCGCGAAAGTCTGGCCCAGTTCGTCGTCCTTCACCTTGCCGATGAAGGCGGCGCTGCCGCCGAGCATGGCGACGCCGACGATGGTGTTCGCAGCCGAGCCGCCCGAACATTCGACCACCGGACCCATCGCATTATAAATGGCGTCCGCGCGCCTCTCGTCGATCAGCGACATCGAGCCTTTCGGCATCTTCTGCCGCGTCAGGAAATCCTCGTCGGCGTGGGAAAGCACATCGACGATGGCATTGCCGATGCCGAGCACGTCGTATTTCGTAGCCGCCATTGCAGAAGCCCCCTCTGTCCGGGGTCCGGGTAGCAAAGGCGGGCGGTGGCTGCAACGTCACGTTTCAGCCCGGCCCTCCCCGCTTGCGCCCGGCGGCGCGCACATGGCATGAGGCTGCGCAAAATCAGGGAACAGACCGATGACCGCCTTCCACCCGCGTGTCTTCTCGGGCGTGCAGCCGACCGGCAACCTGCACCTCGGCAACTACCTCGGCGCGATCAAGCGCTTCGTCGAACTCCAGGACAAGCACGACTGCATCTATTGCGTGGTCGACCTGCACGCCATCACGGTCTGGCAGGAGCCGGAAGAACTGACGCGCAACATCCGCGAAGTGACGGCGGCATTCCTCGCCTGCGGCATCGACCCGAAAAAACATATCGTCTTCAACCAGAGCCAGGTCGCGGCGCACGCGGAGCTGGCGTGGATCTTCAACTGCGTGGCGCGGCTCGGCTGGTTGAACCGCATGACGCAGTTCAAGGAAAAAGCGGGCAAGGACCGCGAGAATGCTTCCGTCGGCCTTTACGCCTACCCGGCGCTGATGGCGGCCGACATTCTGGTCTATCGCGCGACGCATGTTCCGGTCGGCGAAGACCAGAAGCAGCACCTCGAACTGTGCCGCGACATCGCACAGAAGTTCAACAACGACTTCTCCGCGCGCATCGCCTCGCTCGGTTTCGGCGACGCTTTCTTCCCGATGACGGAGCCGCTGATCTCCGGTCCCGCGACGCGCGTCATGTCGCTGCGCGACGGCGCGAAGAAAATGTCGAAGTCGGATGCCTCCGACAATTCGCGCATCAACCTCACCGACGACGCGGATGCAATCGCGCAGAAGCTGCGCAAGGCGAAGACCGACCCGCATCCGTTGCCATCGGACGTGAAAGAACTCGAAGCGCGGCCGGAAGCCGACAACCTCGTCGGCATCTACTCCGCGCTCGCGGATAAAACGCCGGAAGACGTGCTGAAGGAATTCGGCGGCGCGCAATTCTCGAAGTTCAAGGAAGCGCTCACCGAACTTGCGGTCGCGAAACTCGGCCCCATCGGCGCGGAGATGAAGAAACTCACCGCCGATCCCGCCTATATCGACGGCGTGCTGGCGGACGGTTCTGCGCGTGCGCGGACGGTCGCCGCCGAAACGATGAAGGGCGTGCGCTCCATTCTCGGATTTGTCGGCTAAGGACGGCGTAACCGGTCCGTCATTTTCGTTAGACCTGTTCTCTACTTGGCGCTGACTCCGTCGCGTGGCAGGGTTGCGCGGCTAACGAAATCACACCGGAATCGTCCATGCCCCGCACGCGAAAAAGTTTCGAGTCCGGACATCATCGCAAATTTCTCGTCATCATCGACGAGACCGCGGAATGCGACCGCGCGGTGTATTACGCGAGCCGCCGCGCGGTACGCACGGGGGGACGGCTGGTAATGCTGGCGGTCGCGACGCTGCGCGACGCCAACCAGCAATGGCTCGGCGTCGGCGAACTGATGCGCGCGGAAGCGACCGACGAAGCCAACCAGCGGCTCGACCATTATGCCGCACGTGCGCGCCATGTCGCAGGTATCGACGCGGAGCGCGTGCTGCGCGAGGGGAACGTCGCCGACGAAATTCATAAGCTGATCGAGGAAGACCCGGACATCGGCATCCTCGTGCTCGCCGCCGGCACCAGCAACGAGGGTCCGGGGCCACTGGTATCCTCCCTCGCGGGCAGCCGTTCCGCCAGTTTCACCATTCCCATCACCATCGTGCCGGGCCAGCTCACCGACGAAGAGCTGGACGCGCTGGCATAAGGCTTTTCTGGCCCGCCCTTTCGCTTCACGTCCGGGCACCTTACATATGGTTGAGAAACCGCCATTCGCGTCCCGGAGCGCCGGAAGCCATGTTCATCCAGACAGAAACCACCCCGAATCCTGCGACCCTTAAGTTCCTGCCGGGCAAAGCCGTGCTGTCCGAAGGCACGCTCGAACTGCTCTCGGCAGAAGACGCCGCCCGCTCTCCGCTCGCGGCCCGGCTGTTCGCGATACCGGAAGTTTCGGGCGTGTTTTTCGCGCAGGATTTCATCACGGTCACGAAACGCGACGGCGAGTGGCAGCACCTGAAGCCCTCGATCCTCGGCGCGATCATGGAGCACTACCTCTCCGGCGAACCGATGCTGAGCGAAGGCGTCACGGCCTCCTCCGGCAGCGAGGACGAGTTCTTCGATGCCGGCGACGCGGGTACGGTCGCGACCATCAAGGAGCTGATCGAGACGCGCGTGCGCCCGGCGGTGGCGAACGACGGCGGCGACATCACTTTCCGCGGCTACAAGGACGGGGTCGTGTTCCTGAACATGAAGGGCGCCTGCGCCGGCTGCCCGTCCTCGACCGCGACGCTGAAAAACGGCATCGAAAACCTGCTCCGGCATTTCGTGCCCGACGTGCAGGAAGTCCGTCCGATGTGACGATACGGGCCGCCTTTATCCGGCGGCCCGTTTCATTTAAGACCGACGCGAGCCGTTTTCCGGACCCCGCGCCTCCATGAAAATTCTAGCCATCGATACCGCACTCGATGCCTGTTCGGCGGCGGTTTACGATTCGGCCGAGAACCGCGTGCTGGCGATGCTGTCCCACGACATGCGCCGCGGTCACGCGGAAGCGCTGATCCCCACCATCAGCGACGTGATGAAGGCGGCACAGCTCGAATACGAAGCGCTCGATCGCATCGCGACCACGGTCGGTCCCGGCAGCTACACGGGGCTGCGTGTAGGCATCTCGGCCGCGCGCGCCATCGGCTTCGCGGCATCCAAGCCTGTGCTCGGCATCACCACGCTCGCTGCGTTCACCGCGCCGCTGATCGCGGAGAACGGCAACGTGCCCGCGGTCGCCGCGATCGATGCGCGGCACGGCAACATTTATTTTCACATGGTCGGCGCAGGCAATCGCGTGCTGCTCAGCCCGCGCCACGCCTCGCTGGAAGACGCCACGCAAGTCATCGTGGGCGGACCGGTCCGTCTCGTCGGTCCCGGCGCGCAACTGCTCAGCGAGCGCTGGCCGCGCAACGCGCCGCATCTTCCGATTTCCGTCGATACGCGCGCCGCGCCGAACGTGGAATGGGTCGCGCGCCTCGCCGCAGAAGCGGACGCAGTGCGTTCGCCGGCGAAGCCGCTCTACCTGCGCGCGCCGGACGTGACGCCGCAGGACTTGCACCGAATCGAACGGCAATGATCGGCGCCATCACGCAGCTGTTCCGCCGCGCGCAACCGGCCATCGTCGATGCGCGGCCCGCGGACGCGAGCGCACTCGCAGCGCTGCACCGGATTTCCTTTCGCCACGGCTGGACCGAGGCCGAGTTCGAACGGCTGCTTTCGGAGCGGACGGCGCTTGCCCATGTCGCGCGGCTCGACGGCGGACGCGGCGCGGTGGTCGGCTTCGTGCTGTCGCATCGCACGGAAGGGGAAGCGGAAATCCTGCTGGTCGCGCTGGCGCCCGGCGAGCGCGGCCGCGGCACGGCGACCACGTTGCTGAACAAGCATCTCTCGCGGCTCGCCGCATACGGCGTGACGCATGTGTTTCTGGAAGTGGACGAAGGCAACGCGGCGGCGCTGAAACTTTACGGCCGGGCCGGGTTTCGCGAGGTCGGACGCCGCCAGGGTTATTACCGCAAGCCGGAAGGCAACGCTTCCGCGCTGATTCTGCGCCGCGATCTCGCGGCATGAAACCGCCGCGGCGGTGCGGGAATATGGACGGCGCAATACCCGCGTCGTAAAATCCGCATCAAACGGAGCGAGCCAGAATATCGTGAACAGCGACAAGAAACTCTCGGCAATCGAGGCGGCCTGCGCGGCCAAGGGCATGCGCATGACCGAGCAGCGCCGTGTGATCGCGCGCGTACTCGGCGAAGCGCAGGACCATCCCGACGTCGAGGAGCTTTACCGCCGCGCGTCCGCGATCGACGACAAGATTTCGATTTCAACGGTCTACCGCACCGTGAAGCTGTTCGAGGATGCCGGCATCATCGAGCGCCATGATTTTCGCGAAGGCCGCTCGCGCTACGAACAGATGCCGGACGAGCACCACGATCACCTGATCGACGTGAACAGCGGCGCCGTGATCGAATTCCGCTCCGAGGAAATCGAGCGCTTGCAGGAAGAAATCGCGCGCCGTCACGGCTTCAAACTGGTCGGCCACCGGCTCGAACTCTATGCCGTGAAGCTGCGGGAAGGCTCCGGCTAGACCGGCTCATGCGCGCTGCGTTCCGTATCGCCGTTCTGGGAAGCGTGATTGCCGTCGTACTGCCGGCACAATGGGTCGCGCTGAAGCTGCGGCTGCGCGCGATGCACTACATCCCGGTCTGGTTTCACCGTTTCGCGCTACGCGTGCTCGACGTGCGCGTGAAGGTGAATGGCGATCCGGCAAAAGCCGAGCGGCCGCTCCTGTTCGTGTCCAATCATAACTCATGGCTCGACATCGTCGTGCTCGGCTCGGTCGCGCCGCTTTCCTTCGTTGCGAAAAGCGAGATCGCGAAATGGCCGGTGTTCGGCACCATGGCGCGGATGCAGCGCTCGATCTTCGTCGACCGCTCGCGCCGCCACGCCACCGGCGACGTGAACCGCGCGATGGCGGCACATCTCGCGGACGGCGATCCGATCGTCCTGTTTGGCGAAGGCACGTCCAGCGACGGCAACCGCGTGCTGCCGTTCCGTTCGGCGCTGCTGGGCAGCCTGCGCGATGCCATGGAGCAGGCGGGCCGTAGCTATCTGCAACCCGTATCCATCGCCTATTGCCGCTTTCACGGCATTCCGATGGGCCGCCAGCACCGCGAGGTCGCGGCATGGTTCGGCGACATGGATCTTATTCCGCATCTGATGCGCGTGGTACGCGAGGGGGCGATCGACGTCGAAGTCCGCTTCGGCCCAGTACTAGAGGTTTCACATACCGATGACCGGAAGATGCTCAACCGCCGGGTTGAGAACATCGTCCGCCAGCTAACCGCTAACTCCTTGGCAGGACGTCCGGAATCGCCCCACGTCGAAGCCGTTCCCTCAGACGGCGAAACCCGCTAAGACTTCTTGGATCATGCCAGCAACGGGTGAACTGCGCCGTCCCGCAACCAGAGCGGGATTCCGCCTTTTGGATCGGCGGTTTCGCGCGGAAAAATGAGTCAGGTGCGCAAGGTTCACATCAAGTCTTTCGGCTGCCAGATGAACGTCTACGATGCGAGGCGTATGGCGGATACGCTGGCGCACGAGGGTTACGCGGAAACCACATCCGCAGAGGACGCCGACCTCATCATCCTCAATACCTGCCATATCCGCGAGAAGGCGGTGGAGAAGGTCTATTCCGAGCTGGGCCGGGTGCGGCGCATGAAAGAAGCCGCGCGCGAACAGGGCCGCGATCTCATGGTCGCAGTCGCCGGCTGCGTCGCGCAGGCCGAAGGCGAGGAAATCGTGCGGCGCGCGCCGCTGGTCGACCTCGTGGTCGGTCCGCAGAACATTCACCGCATCCCTTCGCTGGTCGCACGCGCGCGCACCGGCGAGACGGTGGTCGATACCGAATTCGCGGTTGAGGATAAATTCGAGCAACTTGCCGCGCCGAAGCCCGCCGTCACCAGGACACGCGGCATCTCCGCTTTCGTCACCGTACAGGAAGGTTGCGACAAGTTCTGCACCTTCTGCGTCGTCCCTTACACCCGCGGCGCGGAGACTTCGCGCAGCGCGGAGAAAATCATCGCGGAAACCGAAACGCTGATCGCACACGGCGTGCGCGAAATCACGCTGATCGGGCAGAACGTGAACGCCTATCACGGACGCGGCCTCGACGGACGCGACTGGACATTGGCGCGCCTCGTGGAAAAGCTGGCCGAGATGCCGGAACTGAAGCGCATCCGCTACACGACCAGCCACCCTGCCGACATGGACGACTCGTTGCTCGCCGCGCACCACGACATCGAAAAGCTGATGCCGTTCCTGCACCTGCCCGTACAGTCCGGTTCGGACCGCGTATTGGCGGCGATGAACCGCAAGCACGACACCCGCGAATATCTCGACATCATCGCGCGTGTGCGCCGCGCGCGGCCGGACATGGCGTTCTCGTCGGATTTCATCGTCGGGTTTCCCGGCGAAACGAATGAGGATTTCGAGGCGACGCTCGCGCTCGTGCGCGAGGTCGGCTTCGCGCAAGCCTTCACCTTCAAATACAGCCCGCGCCCCGGCACGCCCGCGTCCGAAATGGACGAGCAGGTCACGGAGGGCGTGAAAACAGAACGGCTCTATCGCTTGCAGGAACTGATCGAGGAACAACAGCACGATTTCAACCGCGCCTGCGTGGGCCGCGAACTCGACGTGCTGTTCGAGAAGCCGGGCCGCCATCCCGGCCAGATCGTCGGCCGCTCGGCGTACCTGCAACCGGTCGCGGTGATGGCACCGTCATCCAAGATCGGCACAGTCGCACGCGTGCAAACGCGCGAACTCGAAACCTATACGTTGATCGGCGAACTCGCGGAACGCGAAGCGCCAGCCGCTGCTTTTGCTGCGCCCGATCTCGTTCTCGCAGGAGGCCTGTAAGTTGCGGCAACCGGAAGCCGGCAAGCGCGCACCGTGGGCGCGCGACAGCGAAGCAGCTCCGAGCGTGCTGGTCGCGTTCGACAGCAATCGTTTAGCCAGCGCACTGTTCGGCCGTTACGGCGAGAACCTTGCGCTCATCGAGCGCAAGCTCGGCGTCACCATCGACCAGCGCGGCAACCACGTTTCCATCGACGGCGCGCGGGAAGCCTGCGAGCAGGCGCGCCAAACGCTGGAAGGTTTATACGAAGAGTTGAAAGCGGGCCGCGACGTGACGACCGGCGACGTCGAAGGCGCGATCCGCGCGGTGCAGACCCAGACCTCGCTGTTCGACCTCGACCCCGCATCCGAGAAGGCGGGCTTCGACGACATCCGCCTGCGCAAGCGCGCGGTGCGCGCGCGCACGCCGATGCAGGACGCCTATATCCGCGCGATGAAGCGGCGCACGCTGGTCTTCGGCATCGGCCCCGCCGGTACCGGCAAGACCTGGCTCGCGGTCGCGCATGCGGTGCATCTCTACGAGCGCCGCGAGGTGGACCGCATCGTGCTTTCGCGCCCCGCGGTCGAAGCCGGTGAGCGGCTCGGCTTCCTGCCCGGCGACATGCGCGAGAAAGTCGATCCCTACCTGCGCCCGATGTACGACGCGCTGTACGACCTGATGGACCGCGGGCTGGTGGAGCGCGCGCTGCAATCGGGCGAAATCGAAATCGCGCCGCTCGCCTTCATGCGCGGCCGTACGCTGGCCAACGCCGCGATCATCCTCGACGAAGCGCAGAACACCACGCCGATGCAGATGAAGATGTTTCTGACCCGGCTCGGCGAGAACTCGCGCATGATCGTGACAGGCGACCCGTCGCAGATCGACCTGCCGCCGGGGCAGCGCTCCGGACTGGTGGAGGCGACCGAACTCCTCGCAACCGTGGAAGACATCGCGCAGGTGCGCTTCTCCGCGAGCGATGTGGTTCGTCACGAACTCGTCTCACGCATCGTCGCGGCTTATGACGGCGCCGAACAGAACAAGAGACAGGACAAGAAGTGAGCATCTCCATCGACATCGCGGCGGAAGCCGAGGAGTGGGACAGTATCGAGGGACTGGAAACCCTCGTGCGGCGTGCCGCCGTCACCGCGATCGAATCGGTCGGCACGAATGACGGCGAAGTGTCCATCGTACTCTCCGACGACGACCACATCCGCGAACTCAACAAGCATCACCGCGGCATCGACAAACCGACCAACGTGCTTTCGTTTCCCGCGGCGCAGATCAATGCGCCGGGCGCGCCGCGCCTGCTCGGCGACGTGGTGCTGGCCTATGGCACCGTGGCCCGCGAGGCGGCGGAAGAAAGCAAGCCGTTCCTCAACCACGCCGCGCACCTCGTCGTGCATGGCGTGCTGCACCTCCTCGGCTTCGATCACATGAACGACAACGATGCGGAGACGATGGAAGCGAAGGAACGCTCGATCCTGTCCACACTCGGCATTCCCGACCCCTACGAGGGAACGGAAGCGAGGCTCGCATGAGCGATGCTTCGCATAACCAGCCGCCGGGCAACGGCGACGGACCGAAGTCCTCGTGGCGCGAGCGAATTCTCGGCCGCTTCGGCCGGCGCAAATCCATCCGCGACGACCTCGAAGAAGTGCTTGCGGAAACGCCCAGCCCGCAGACCGAAACCGAATTCACGCCCGCCGAACAAACCATGCTCCAGAACGTGCTGGCGCTTCGCGAGCGGCGTGTTGCCGACGTGATGATCGCGCGCGCGGAAATGGTCGCGGTGAAGAACGACATCCCGATCGGGCAATTGCTCGGCACCTTCGCCAAGGCAGGACATTCGCGCCTCGTCGTCTACGGCGAGACGCTCGACGATCCGGTCGGAATGGTCCACATCCGCGACCTCGTCGGTTTCCTCACCGCGCGCGCAACCGCGTCGCAAAGCGGCAAGCGCACCAGCACGGCACGGCGCGCGCCGAAGATCGATCCGCGCTCGGTCGACCTGAAACAGCCCCTCGTGGATACCAAAATCATCCGCCGCATTCTTTATGTGCCGCCGTCGATGCCCGTGGTCGATCTGCTGGTGAAGATGCAGGCGACAAGAATTCATCTGGCGCTTGTGATCGACGAATACGGTGGCACCGACGGCCTCGTCTCGATGGAAGACATTGTCGAAGAAATCGTCGGCGACATCGAGGACGAACATGACGATCAGGAAAGCCGGATCGTCGCGCTCGGCGACGGCAGCTTCCTGGCCGATGCTCGCGCCACGCTGACCGAAACCACCGAGACGATCGGCAACGGCTTCGATGCGGGCGCTTCCGCAGACGAAGTCGACACGCTCGGCGGCCTGCTCGTTACGCTCGCAGCCAGAGTGCCGGTGCGCGGCGAAATCCTGCGCGGTCCCGGCGAATACGATTTCGAAATCATCGATGCCGATCCGCGCCGCGTGAAGCGCGTACGCATCTTCCGCCGCCCGCCAGACCCGCCCAAACGCGAGCGCAAGCGCAAGGCGAAGGCTTCGGCGGAAGCGGCCGCTGTGCAGAACACGGAAGCCGAGAAGATAACGCAAACCGACATGGACAAGGGCGGCGCCAGCGGTTAACCCGCGAAGCATGACGCTCGCCGGTCTCGCGAATCATGTGGTTCTGGCCTGGGGCTGGAAGCGCCGGCTGATCGCGCTTCTCGCAGGCGTCCTCTCGGCGCTTGCGATGGCGCCGTTCGATCTGTTTCCGATATTGGCCCTTACACTGCCAGTTTTCGTCTGGCTGCTCGACGGTGCCGGAGCAGGCCGCAAAGGATTGCGCGCGGCATTCGCGAGCGGATGGTGGTTCGGCTTCGGCTATTTTCTCGCCGGCCTCTACTGGATCGGATTCGCGTTTCTGGTAGAGGCCGAAAAATTTGCGTGGCTACTACCCCTCGCAGTGATCGGTTTGCCGGTCGGCCTTGCGATCTTCACCGGCTTCGGCGCGATGCTGGCGCGGCTGCTGTGGTCGGCAACGCCGTTTCGTATTCTTGCATTCGCGTTCGGCCTTTCGATTTCGGAATGGCTGCGCGGCACGATCCTGACCGGCTTTCCATGGAACGGCTTCGGCTATGCGCTGACCTCGACGCCCTATCTCGCGCAGAGCGCTTCGCTGTTCGGATTGTGGGGGCTGACGCTGATCGCGCTCGCGGCCTTCGGAAGTCCGGCAGCACTCGCCGACAGCGGCGCGGAGAAAAAGCACCGCTGGCTTCCGGTTGCGCTGGCGGCGCTGGTGCTGGTGTCGCTCGGCGCCTTCGGCTGGCACCGGCTCTCGAACACAAAGGTCGCGGAAGTTGCCGGCGTGCGGCTGCGCCTGATGCAGCCGAACATTCCGCAGGATGCGAAGTGGCGGCCCGATGCGAAGCCGCACATCATGAGGAAATACCTCTCGCTCAGCGACCGCGCGACTGCGCCGGAGCGGCAGGGCGTGCAGGACATCACGCACCTGATCTGGCCGGAGTCGGCATTTCCGTTCCTGCTCGACCGCGATCCGGAAGCGCTGAAGCAGATTGCCGATTTGCTGCCGCCCGGAAAGGTGCTGATCACCGGCGCGATCCGCGCGGAAGCGCCGCTGCCGGGGCAAACAAAAACGCGGGTCTATAACAGCATCCGTGTGCTGAACGATCTCGGCGCGATCGTCGCAAGCTACGACAAACTTTATCTTGTTCCGTTCGGTGAATTTCTGCCCTTCCAGAACTTGCTGGAGAGCATCGGCCTGCAACAGCTGACGCGCGTGCGCGGCGGCTTCGATGCAGGCACGCGCCGACGTCCGCTACATGTCGCGGGATTGCCGGCCGCGGCGCCGCTCATCTGCTATGAAGCGATCTATCCCGGATATGTGCTGCCCGAAGGTCCGCGGCCGCGCTGGATTTTGAACGTAACGAACGACGCGTGGTTTGGAATCTCTCCGGGTCCGTACCAGCATTTCGCGCAGGCGCGCGTGCGCGCGATCGAGGAAGGATTGCCGCTGGTTCGCGCCGCCAACAACGGTATCTCCGCGATCATCGACCCGCTCGGACGGATCGTGACGAGCTTACCGCTCGGTATCGAGGGCGTAATCGACGGGCCGCTTCCCACCGCGCTGGAGGCTACTTTTTACGCTCGGCACCGGGACGGTCTTGCCTTGCTATTGGCTGCCATCTTCGTTATCGCCGCGCTGACCGCACGGCGGCAAAAGCTGCGGGGCAAGTCGTGAATTCCGCGTCGTTACAAATGCTTGGGAGTTGAGCCGCTTCCTTGTATACAAAGATGGCAGGTGCGGTTCTAATTTCTACGGAAGGTAAATGACAAAAAAATCGCCGAACCCGATCGACCGTCATGTCGGCAGCCGCGTACGCATGCGGCGCATGATGGTCTCCATGAGTCAGGAGAAGCTCGGCGAGCGTCTTGGCATTACTTTTCAGCAAGTCCAGAAATACGAGAAGGGCACGAATCGCATCGGTGCGAGCCGCCTGCACCAGATTTCGAGCATTCTCGGCGTGCCCGTCGCTTTCTTCTATGAAGGCGCGCCGGGCAGTGAAACGCTCGCCGCCGGATTCGGCGAGAGCGGAAATCCCGCTTACGTCTCCGACTTCATGGCGACCGCAGAAGGTCTCGCGCTTGCCAGGGCCTTCATGAAAGTCAGCGACCCGAAGCTTCGCAGGCGCATCGTCGATCTCGTCGAGGCCATGGCCATCACGGGTGAAGCCGGAGGCGGCGGCTAGGCTTTTTCCTGCGTATTCTTGCCGGGCCGCGCCGGCTTTGCCCACACCTTGACCATGCTTGGCTTCGCTGCGAGAACGCTTGCCGCGAAATACAGGGCAATCTGTATTTTCAACCGATTTCACACCGACGATCAGGAGTTTTCCGGTGTCCCTCAAGAACTACATTTTCACGAGCGAATCCGTATCCGAAGGCCACCCTGACAAGGTGTGCGACCGCATCTCCGACGAGATCGTCGATCAGTTTTTCAAAGCCGACCCGATGGCGAAGGTGGCGTGCGAAACGCTGGTCACCACGAACCTGATCGTGCTCGCCGGCGAAGTCCGCATGTCGAAGAAAGCGGCCGGTCCGAGCGAGATCATGAGCAAGACCGGCAAGGTCAATAAAGCGCTCGCCGAGAAACTTGCGCGCAAGGCCGTCAAAGACATCGGCTATGCGCAGAAGGGCTTCCACTGGAAGAACGCGAAGGTGCAGGTCCACCTGCACGGCCAGTCCGCCGACATCGCGCAGGGCGTCGAAGCCGCCGGTAATAAAGACGAAGGCGCGGGCGACCAGGGCATCATGTTTGGCTACGCGACCAACGAGACGCCCGAACTGATGCCGGCGCCGCTCCAGTATTCGCACAACGTGCTGAAGCTGATGGCCGCCGACCGCCACTCCGGCAAGCAGAAGCTGTTCGAGCCGGACGCGAAGAGCCAGTTCACGCTGCAGTATGTGAACGGCAAGCCGGTGAAGTGCACCGCGGTCGTCGTTTCGACCCAGCACAAGGAAAAAGACGGCAAGAAGGTCCTGGAATCCGGCGACATCAAGCAGCTCGTGCTGCCCTATATCAAGAAGGTGCTGCCGGAAGGCTGGATGCCGCCGCTCGATCAGGTTTACGTCAACCCGACCGGCCGCTTCGTCATCGGCGGCCCGGACGGCGACTCCGGCCTCACCGGCCGCAAGATCATCGTCGACACTTACGGCGGCGCGGCCCCGCATGGCGGCGGCGCGTTCTCCGGCAAGGACCCGTCGAAGGTCGACCGCTCGGCTGCCTATGCCGCGCGCTATCTCGCGAAGAACGTCGTGGCGGCCGGTCTCGCTGACCGCTGCACGATCCAGCTTTCCTACGCGATCGGCGTCGCGCATCCGTTGTCGGTGTATGTGAACACCGACGGCACCGGCAAAGCCGACGAAGAGAAGATTGCGAAGGTATTGCAGGAACTGATGAGCCTGACCCCGCGCGGCATCCGCACGCATCTGAAGCTGAACAAGCCGATCTATGCGCGCACCGCCGCCTACGGTCACTTCGGCCGTCAGCCGGACAAGGATGGCGGTTTCTCGTGGGAGAAAACCGATCTGGCGGACAAGCTCCGCAAAGCGTTCTGATCGACAAAGAGAAAAGCGCCGCGCACCAGCGCGGCGCTTTTTTCGGCCGCCGCAAAGGGCACAAGCTGCGCAAGCAGCAGGCCGAACTTTACGAAGACCTGCTCCCCAAACTTTCGCTCGACATCACGCAGGCCGCGCCACGCGATCTCGCAGCGCTGTTCCCGTTCACGCCTGAAAGACTGCAACTCGAAATCGGGTTTGGCGGCGGTGAACATCTGCTGCACGAAGCCCGCGCGCATCCGAAGACCGGCTTCATCGGCTGCGAGCCGTTCATCAACGGCATGGCGAAGATGCTGGCCGTGCTCGCGAACGAAAAGATTCCGAACATCCGCCTGCATCCGGGCGACGCACTCTATTTGCTGAACTGGCTGCCGGACGCCGCGCTCGACCGCATCGACATCCTTTACGCGGACCCATGGCCGAAAAAGCGCCACTGGAAGCGCCGCTTCATCTCCGACGAAAACGTCGCGCGCTTCGCGCGCACGCTGAAACCCGGCGGCATGCTTCGCTTCGCCAGCGACATCGATACCTATGTCGAGTGGACGCTGGTCCGCCTGCTCCGCTCGCCGGATTTTCACTGGCTGGCCGAAAAGGCCGACGACTGGCGGCTCGCCTGGCCCGGCTGGCCCGGCACCCGCTACGAGCAAAAAGCGCTGCGCGAGGGCCGCACCCCCGCCTATCTGGAGTTCCGGCGGCTTTAACGATGCCGCCCGAAAGGGTTGCGAATCCGGGGATCGGCGCTATATTCCCGGCCAATCAACAACATCTCAGAACGATCTACGGGTCGATTATGAGAGTGGGGACCGACCGGCCCCCGCTCCTTTTCCCGTTTCTTGCCGGTCGCGTGATGCCGAATGCAAATTGAAGCCGACCAGAACGAACCGCGCCTTGTCGTGGAAACCGGCCTCGCCGCGCGCGTGGCCGCAGCGATCGAGCCTGCGCTCGGCACGCTCGGCTACCGGCTGGTGCGCGTGAAGGTCACGGGCCGCGACGGCGGCACGTTGCAAGTCATGGCCGAGCGGCCGGACGGCTCGTTCACCATCGACGACTGCGAGGCGACCAGCCGCGCGCTGTCCCCGATCCTCGACGTGGAAGACCCGATCCAGGGCGCATACCGGCTCGAAGTTTCCTCGCCCGGCATCGACCGCCCGCTGGTGCGCCGCTCCGACATCGAGCGCGCATTGGGACACGAAGCGAAGATCGAAATGACGATGATGGTCGAGGGCCGCAAACGCTTCCGCGGCATCCTCGAAGCCATTGAAGGCGGCGCGGTGAAGCTGAAAAGCACCGAAGGCAAGGAAGATGCGCTCCTGCCGATGGCCGAAATCGCCGACGCCAAACTGATGCTGACCGACGCGCTGATCGAGGAATCGCTCCGGCGCGAAAAGCAGGCGACCCAATCCGAAACCGCGGACGAAACGTCCGCCCCCAACCCCAAGAAACACGCGCCGCGCAAACAGCGGCGTGCCAGCTAACGGAGAACGCCCTCATGGCCGTCGTAAGCGCCAACCGCCTCGAACTCCTGCAGATCGCCGACGCCGTCGCGCGCGAAAAGTCGATCGACCGCACCATCGTGATTACCGCGATGGAAGACGCAATCGCGAAAGCCGCGCGCTCCCGCTACGGCGCGGAAACCGACGTGCATGCCGAGATCAACGCGAAGACCGGCGAGCTTCGTCTCTCGCGCCACATGCTCGTGGTCGAGAAGGTCGAGAACTCCGCGACCGAAATGACGCTGGAAGACGCGCGCCGTCACAACCCGGCGGCGCAGGTCGGCGACACCATTGCCGACACGCTGCCGCCGCTCGAATACGGCCGCATCGCCGCGCAGTCGGCGAAGCAGGTCATCGTGCAGAAAGTGCGCGAGGCCGAACGCGACCGCCAGTATTCGGAATACAAGGACCGCATCGGCGAGATCGTGAACGGCGTGGTGAAGCGCGTCGAATACGGCAACGCCGTGCTCGATCTGGGTCGCGGCGAAGCCGTCATCCGCCGCGACGAACTGCTGCCGCGCGAAACCTTCCGCAACGGCGACCGCGTCCGCGCCTATGTCTACGACGTGCGCCGCGAACCGCGTGGCCCGCAGATTTTCCTCTCGCGCACGCATCCGCAGTTCATGGCGAAGCTGTTCACGCAGGAGGTGCCGGAAATCTACGACGGCATCATCGAGATCAAGGCGGTGGCCCGTGATCCGGGTTCGCGCGCGAAGATCGCAGTGGTTTCCCGCGACTCCTCCGTCGATCCGGTCGGTGCCTGCGTCGGCATGCGCGGCTCGCGCGTGCAGGCGGTGGTGAACGAACTCGCAGGCGAGAAGATCGACATCATCCCGTGGTCGCATGACGTCGCGACCTTCGTGGTCAACGCGCTGGCACCGGCGGAAGTCGTGAAGGTCGTGCTCGACGAAGTGCGCGAGCGCATCGAAGTCGTGGTGCCGGACGCGCAGCTTTCGCTCGCGATCGGCCGCCGCGGCCAGAACGTGCGCCTCGCCTCGCAACTTACCGGCTGGGACATCGACATCCTCACCGAAGCGGAAGAAAGCGAGCGCCGACAGAAGGAATTCGCGGAACGCTCCAAGATGTTCATGGACAGCCTCGACGTGGACGAGACCGTCGCGCAGTTGCTTTCCTCGGAAGGCTTCGCGACGGTGGAGGACCTCGCCTTCGTGCCGATCGACGAACTGGCATCCATCGAGGGCTTCGACGAGGATACCGCGAACGAACTCCAGAGCCGCGCCAAGGATTATCTCGACCGCATCGAGAAGGAACTCGACGACAAGCGGAAATCCCTGGGCGTGGAAGACGCGATGCGCGAAGTGCCCGGCGTCACCACCCGGATGATGGTCGCGCTCGGCGAGAACGATGTGAAGTCGGTCGAGGACCTCGCCGGCTGCGCCACCGACGACCTGATCGGCTGGACCGAACGCAAGGACGGCGAGACGCAGCGTCACGCCGGTTATCTCGAAGGCTTCGACCTCGACCGCGACGGCGCGGAAGCGATGATCATGCAGGCCCGCGTGAAGGCCGGCTGGATCGACGAATCGGCGCTCGCAGCGCCGGAAGCCGAACCTGCCGAGACGGAAGAAGAAGCGCAGGCCTAAGACGGACCCGAAGGAGAGCGGATGCTCGCGCACATCGAGGACAACGATACCGACGCCGGTCCCGCCGCTTCGCGGCGCGAACCGGCACGGACGTGTCTCGTCACGCGTGAAGTGACGCCGCTCGACGACATGCTGCGCTTTGTCGTCGCGCCCGATGGTTCGGTCGTGCCGGATCTTTCGCGCAACCTTCCCGGCCGCGGCGCGTGGGTGACTGCCACGCGCGCGGCGCTGGAGAAGGCGATCAAGCAGAACGCCTTCGCCCGCGCCTTCCGCGGCAAGGGCAAGGCCGGCAGCAATCTGGTGGCGCTCGTCGATTCGCTGCTGGAGCGTTCCGCACTCGATGCGCTCTCGCTCGCGAACAAGGCGGGCCTGATCGTCACCGGCAATACCAAGGTCGAAGCGGCAATTCTCGCCGCCAAGATCGCGGCGCTCTATCACGCGGCCGAAGCGGCGCGCGACGGCAAGCGCAAACTCGACGGCCTTTTGAAGCGTCTGGAGGCCGAGGGGGGTGTAAAAGCCGCCCGTTTCACCCTATTTGCAGGCCAGCAATTGGACTTGGCCTTGGGCCGGGCAAATGTGGTACATGCAGCCCTGCTCGCGAGCCCGGTGAGCGGCGGTTTTCTCGAACGCAGCCTGAGACTTGAGCGCTGGCGTGGCGACAATTCCGCCGGCGCCGTTTCCGCGTCCGGCAAGTCCGAAACGAATCTGGAACACGAATGACCGACACCAAAGACCCTGGCGAGAAGAAACCGCGCACGCCTGCGAAACCGACGCTCTCCCTGAAGCGCTCGGAAGCCGGAACCGTGCGGCAGAGCTTCAGCCACGGACGCACGAAGACGGTCGTCGTCGAGACGGTGAAGCGCCGCACGCCCGGCTCCGCAGGCGTAAGCAAGGAAGCCAAAGTAGAAGTCGCGCCGCCGAAGCCCGCGCCGAAACCGGCTGCCGCTCCCGCGCCGCGTCCCGCCGCCACGCAGGATTCCTCCTCCGCGAAATCCGGCGTCGTGCTGCGTACGCTGACCGACGAAGAACGCGATGCGCGCGGCAAGGCGCTGAAAGACGCGCGCGTCCGCGAAGAACAGGAACGCCGCGACGCGGTCGAGGAAGCCAAGCGCCGCGCCGAGCGCGAAGCAGTCGAGAAGGTCGAACGCGAAGCCGCGGAAGCACGCAAGAAAGAAGAAGATTCGCGCCGCCTGCACGACGAAGAAACCAAGAAGAAAGCCGAACAGGAAGCACGCAAGCGCTTCGGCGACGACAGCACGGCAGCTCGTCCGGCTACGGGTGCCGGCCGCACCATCGTTCCCGACGAAGAAGAAGAAAACCGCCCGCGCCGTCCCGGCGCGAAGGCGCCGACCCCGCCGCGCCCCATGCGCACCGGCGGCGAAGCGCGCCAGCGCGGCCGCCTCACGCTCACCAACGCGCTCTCCACCGACGAAGAACGCCAGCGCTCGACCGCTGCGTTCCGCCGCCGCACGCAGCGCATCACCGGCCACCGCGACGAGCCGAAAGAAAAATTCTCGCGCGAAATCATCATCCCGGAAACCATCACGATCCAGGAACTTGCGGGCCGCATGGCCGAGCGCTCGGTCGATGTCGTGAAGCTGCTGATGAAGCAGGGCCAGATGAAACTGGTCACCGACCTGATCGACGCCGATACCGCGCAACTGATCGCCGAAGAAATGGGTCACACGGTGAAGCGCGTCGCCGCTTCGGACGTCGTGGAAGGCCTGTTCGATGCGCCCGACGCGGAAGACAGCCTGAAGTCGCGCCCGCCGGTCGTGACCATTATGGGTCACGTCGATCACGGCAAGACCTCGCTGCTCGACGCGATCCGCCAGACCAACGTGGTCGCGGGCGAAGCCGGCGGCATCACGCAGCATATCGGCGCCTATCAGGTGCAGGCGCCCTCCGGCGCGAAGATCACCTTCATCGACACGCCGGGCCACGCCGCATTCACCGCGATGCGCGCGCGCGGCGCGAAGGTGACGGATATCGTCATTCTCGTGGTCGCCGCCGATGACGGCGTGAAGCCGCAGACCATCGAAGCGATCCAGCACGCGAAAGCGGCCAAGGTCCCGATGATCGTCGCGATCAACAAGATCGACAAACCCGACGCCAAGGCGGAGCGCGTTCGCACCGAACTCCTCCAGCACGAAGTGCAGGTGGAATCGATGGGCGGCGACGTGCTCGACGTCGAAGTCTCCGCGACGAAGAAGACCAATCTCGACAAGCTGCTCGAAGTGGTCGGGTTGCAGGCCGAAATTCTCGAACTCAAGGCCAACCCGGACCGTCCGGCCGAAGGCACCGTGATCGAAGCGAAGCTCGACAAGGGCCGCGGCACGGTCGCGACCGTGCTGGTCCAGCGCGGCACGCTGAAAGTCGGCGACATCATCCTTGCCGGTGCGGAATGGGGCCGCGTGCGCGCGCTCGTTTCCGACAAGGGTGCGCCACTGAAGAGTGCCGGCCCCTCGACGCCGGTCGAAATTCTCGGCTTCAACGGCACGCCGGAAGCGGGCGACCGCCTCGCGGCCGTGGAATCGGAAGCGCGTGCGCGCGAAATCGCGGATTACCGTCGCAACGAGCGCCGCGACAAGGCCGCGGCGAAGTCGTCGACGGTGCGCGGCTCGCTCGAACAGATGATGAGCCAGCTCAAGACTTCTGGCGCCGCCGAATTCCCGCTGGTCATCAAGGGTGACGCGCAGGGTTCGGTCGAAGCGATCAGCGGCGCGCTGGAAAAGCTCGGCACCGACGAAGTGAAGGCGCGCGTGCTGCTCACCGGCGTCGGCGGCATCACCGAATCCGACGTGACCCTCGCCGCCTCGTCGAACGCCGCGATCATCGGCTTCAACGTGCGTGCGCACAAGGAAGCGGCGGCAGCAGCCGAACGCGCGGGCATCGAAATCCGCTACTACAACATCATCTACGATCTCGTGGACGACGTGAAAGCCGCGATGTCGGGCCTGCTCGCGCCGGAGCTGCGCGAGACCATGCTCGGCAACGCCGAAGTGCTCGAAGTGTTCGCGGTTTCCAAGGTCGGCAAGATCGCGGGCTGCCGCGTCACCGACGGCCGCGTCGAGCGCGGTGCGAACGTTCGCCTGATCCGCGACAAGGTCGTGATCCACGAAGGCAAGCTCGCGACGCTCAAGCGCTTCAAGGACGACGTGAACTCCGTGGTCGCCGGCCAGGAATGCGGCATGTCGTTCGAAGGCTACCAAGACATGCGCAAGGGCGACGTGATCGAGTGCTATCGCGTCGAGTCGATCGCGCGCGCGCTCTAAACCAGCTTAAGGCGCCCGCTCCGGTCCGATTCCGGGCGGGCGTTTTTATTTGATGACCAGAAACAACGAAAAAATCCCCTCGCAACGCATGCTTCGCATGGGCGAACTCGTGCGCCATGCGCTCGCGGAAATGTTCTCGCGCGGCGACGTGCACGACCCCGTGCTGGAGACGCACGTCATCACCATTCCCGAAGTCGCGATGACGCCAGACCTTCGCCACGCGACCGCCTACGTGATGCCGCTCGGCGGCAAGGACGGGCGCGCGGTGCTGGATGCGCTCAACCGCAACAAGAAATACATGCGCGGCGTGATCGCGAAGAAGATTCAGGCCAAGTTCGCGCCCGATCTTCATTTCCGCATCGACGAGCGCTTCGACCGCGCCGAACAGATCGACAAGCTGCTCAAGCAGCCCGAAGTGCAGCGCGATCTGAAGCGCGAGGACGACGAGTGAGCCAACATCGCCGCGAGAAGCGCAAGGTCAACGGCTGGGTCGTCCTCGATAAGCCGCTCGGCATGACCTCGACCACGGCGGTCGCCGCCGTGCGCCGCATCTTCAAGGCGGAGAAGGCCGGACACGCGGGCACGCTCGACCCGCTGGCGAGCGGCGTATTGCCGGTGGCGCTCGGCGAGGCAACGAAAACCGTTCCCTTCGTGCAGGACGGCCGGAAGATCTATCGCTTCACGGTGCGCTTCGGCATCGAGACCGATACCGACGACGCGGAAGGAAAAGAAACCGCGCGCGCCGAAGCGCGACCATCGCAGGAAGCGATCGAAGCACTCCTGCCCTCCTTCACCGGCACGATCCTGCAAACGCCGCCGCAGTTTTCCGCGCTCAAGGTGGATGGCGCCCGCGCCTACGATCTTGCGCGTGGCGGCGAGAGCGTCGAACTCGCGCCGCGCGAAATCGAGATCGACTCTTTCCGGCTCGTCTCGATGCCCGACGCGGACCACGCCGAATTCGAAGTCGAATGCGGCAAGGGCACCTACGTTCGCTCGCTCGCGCGCGACATCGGCCGCAAGCTCGGCTGCTTCGGGCATGTCGGCGTGCTTCGCCGCACGCTGGTCGGGGATTTTCCGGAGAGCGCGACCGTCAATCTGGTGCAACTGGAACAGGCCAGCGAGAGCGAAGCCTCGCTCCATGCGCTGCTCCAGCCGGTCGCGGACGGCCTGCGCTCGCTGCCCGCCGTGAAGGTTTCGGAGCCGGACGCGCAGCGGCTGGCGCAGGGCCAGAGCGTGTTCCTGCGCGGCCGGGATGCCCCGGTGTTCGAGGGCGCGGTCGCGGTTTCGGTTTCGGGTAATCTTGTGGCACTGGCCGAAATGGAAGCCGGGCAGCTCCATCCCCGGCGCATTTTTAACCTTCCCCGATAAGGACTTAGCCCTGACCGGGGGATCGGCGCTTTTTCCTCGCCTTCGCGGGGCTTTTGGCTATAACAGCGCGCGTCGGGCGCAGGCCCGGCCTCAACGCGACCCCTGCTGGACGACATCCCGGATGGGCCGCTTTTCCAACTCCAACAACAGGAGCACCCGATGTCGATTACTGCCGAGCGCAAGCAAGCGCTCATCAAGGACAATGCCGTCAAGAAGAACGACACCGGTTCGCCGGAAGTGCAGGTTGCGATCCTCTCCGAGCGCATCTCGAACCTGACCGAGCACTTCAAGACCCACGTGAAGGACAATCACTCGCGCCGCGGTCTCCTGAAGCTGGTCTCGCACCGCCGTTCGCTCCTCGACTTCCTGAAGAAGAAAGATGAAGCGCGTTACAAGGCGCTCATCGAAAAGCTCAACATCCGCCGTTAAGGCTGGTGAGTACGGCCGCGCGCGGGAATGGTCCCGCGCGGATGGCCGCGTATGGAGCGGCGGAATTCGCCGCCGCAAAAACCGACGGAACAGGCAAGTCATGGCAGGATTGCCAGACGCTCTTTTTCACTTTCGCGCGTAAGCGCGGGAGAGCGCCTCGTTATCTTGCCCATGGCTTTCCCGCTCCTCGTCCGATGATGGGAAAGAGAAATGTTCGAAATACATCGTGAAGAACTCGACTGGGGTGGACGCAAGCTCGTCCTCGAAACCGGTCACATGGCGCGCCAGGCTGACGGCGCGGTCCTCGCCACCTACGGCGACACCACCCTGCTTGCGACCGTGGTCGCGGCGAAAGAACCGAAAGCCGGTATCGACTTCCTGCCGCTCTCGGTTCACTTCATCGAAAAGTTCTACGCCGCCGGCCGGATTCCGGGCGGCTATTTCAAGCGCGAAGGCCGTCCGACCGAGCGCGAAACGCTGATCTCACGCCTGATCGACCGCCCGATCCGCCCGCTGTTCGCGGACGGCTGGCGTTGCGAAACGCAGGTCGTGATCCACGTGCTGTCGCACGACCTGGAGAACGATCCGGACATCCTCGCGATGGTCGCGTCTTCGGCCGCGCTCACGATCTCCGGCGCGCCCTTCATGGGACCGATCGGCGGCGCGCGCGTCGCGTTCGTCAACGGCGAATACGTGCTGAACCCGACGCTCGAAGAGATGAAGGACAGCCAGCTCGACCTCGTCGTAGCGGGCACCAAGGACGCCGTGCTGATGGTGGAATCGGAAGCGAAGGAGCTTTCCGAGGAAATCATGCTCGGCTCGGTCATGTTCGGTCACAAGCACTTCCAGCCGGTGATCGACGCGATCATTCGCCTCGCCGAAAAGGCCGCGAAGGAGCCGCGCGAACTGAACGTGCCGGATAACTCGGCGCTCAAGGCAAAGCTGAAGTCGCTCGCCGAGGCCGACCTCCGCGCCGCCTACGGCAACAAGGTCAAGCAGGACCGCTACAACGCGGTCGGCGCCGCGAAGAAGAAGGCGAAGGAAGCGATCCTCGGCGACGGCACCAATCCGGATGCGCCGTCTCCGTCGCTGGTCGGCGAAGTGCTCAAAGAGCTTGAAGCCGACATCGTCCGTAACTCGATCCTCGACACCGGTATCCGCATCGACGGCCGCGACGTGAAGACCGTCCGCCCGATCGAGGCGCTGGTCGGCGTTCTGCCGCGCACCCACGGCTCCGCGCTGTTCACGCGCGGCGAAACGCAGGCGCTCTGCATCGCGACGCTGGGCACCGGCGAAGACGAGCAGTGGATCGACGCGCTGCCCGGCACCTACAAGGAAAACTTCCTGCTGCACTACAACTTCCCGCCGTTCTCGGTCGGCGAAGCAGGCCGCATGGGTTCGCCCGGCCGCCGCGAAGTCGGCCACGGCAAGCTTGCCTGGCGCGCAGTGCATCCGATCCTGCCGCCGAAGGACGAATTCCCGTACACGATCCGCGTCGTGTCGGAGATTCTCGAATCGAACGGCTCGTCCTCGATGGCGACCGTTTGCGGCACTTCGCTCTGCCTGATGGACGCGGGCGTGCCGCTGCGCGCGCCGGTCGCTGGCATCGCGATGGGCCTCATCTTGGAAGGCAAAAAGTACGCGGTGCTCTCCGACATCCTCGGTGACGAAGATCACCTCGGCGACATGGACTTCAAGGTCGCCGGCACCGAGAACGGCGTGACCGCGCTGCAGATGGACATCAAGATCGCGGGCATCACCGAAGAGATCATGCAGGTCGCGCTGCGCCAGGCGAAGGACGGCCGTCTGCATATCCTCGGCGAGATGTCGAAGTCACTGACCGCGGCCCGCCCGCAGCTCGGCGAACACGCGCCGCGCATCGAGGTCATCAAGATCCCGACCGACAAGATCCGCGACGTGATCGGCACCGGCGGCAAGGTGATCCGCGAGATCGTCGAAAAGACCGGCGCCAAGATCAACGTCGAGGACGACGGCACCGTGAAGGTCGCCTCCGCCAAGGGCGAGTCGATCGAAGCCGCGATCAAGTGGATCAAGTCGCTCACGTCCGAGCCGGAAGTCGGCACCATCTACGACGGCAAGGTCGTGAAGGTCGTGGACTTCGGCGCGTTCGTGAACTTCTTCGGCGCGAAGGACGGTCTCGTGCATGTCAGCCAGATGGCGGCGACGCGCGTGAACAAGCCGTCCGACGTCGTGAAGGAAGGTGACATGGTCAAGGTGAAGCTGCTCGGCGTCGACGAGCGCGGCAAGGTCCGCCTCTCGATGAAGGCGGTGGACCAGCAGACCGGCGAGGACATCGAGCACAAGGCGAAGCCGCAGCAGGCCGAGCCTGCCGCCGAATAAGCGCCAGAACACGCTGCAATCACGAAGGGCGATCCGCGAGGGTCGCCCTTTTTCTTTGTATTTCAGTATCTTGAACAGGCGTTCATTCACGCAGGCGTGATGGCTTGTGAGGCCTGGATGTGACGCCCGTCACACCGCGCCGCGCGGGTTGCCCCTACCTTCCTCCCATGACGAGGCGGCCAGCGCCTCAACGAAGGAAGGAAAAAGAAATGACCCGCACCAAGAAATTCATCGCTGCCGTTGCCGCGTTCGCCGCGATCGGCGTTGCCGGCCTCACCATCGGCACCAGCCCGGCGGAAGCGAAGCACAAGCATCATCACCACCATAAGCACTTCTACTTCTACAAGCACTACAACCCGTATGTTTACAGCTACTACGGCTACGGCAACTGCTACGTGAAGTGGACGAAGTACGGCAAGTCCTACATCTGCTTCTAATTCCGCGCCTACCTCTCTTCATCGTGAAGCCTCCCCAACTTGGCCGCCCGGCGAAAGCCGGGCGGTTCTTTCGTTTGCGCGGGGTGCTGCGTTATGCTCCGCGCCATGCATGGCGGCGGAAGATTCGAGAAGACCCGCGGGACGTTGCTGGCCTCCCTGCCCGGCACGCTGTCCGGCGACCTGTTCGCGAGGGCTACGCGCGTCAAACTTGCCGAGGACGAACTCCTGTTCAGCGCCGGCGACGACGGCAACGGCTGCTACCGCATCGAGAGCGGGCTTTTGAAGCTCAGCATTCTTTCCAGCGAGGGGGACGAGCGCATCCTCGACATTCTCGGCAGCGGCGCGGTGGTCGGCGAACTCTCGATGATCGACGGCGCGCCGCGCTCGACTGCCGTCTACGCCGTGCGTGACGCCGAACTTTCCTTCATCAGCCGTGCGGCCTTCCTCGAATTCGCCGACGCCAACCCGGAACTCTACCGGCAGATCGCATGGCTGCTTGCGAAGCGCGTGCGCGACATGAACGACACCGCCGCGGCGTGGAGCTTCCTCTCGCTCAAGGGCCGCACCGCACAGGCCTTGCTCGAACTGGCGGAAACCTTCGGCGAGAATATCGGCGGCGGACGCATCCTCATCCGCCAGAAAATCAGCCAGAGCGATGTCGCGGCGATGGCGGGGATCGCGCGCGAGAACGTGAGCCGTATCCTGAATGGATGGCTGCGCGACAAGACGCTTTCGCGCCACGCCGGCTATTACTGCATCGAGGCAGGCAACGCGCTGCACCAAGCCGCCGAACGCTAGGGTTATTTCCTGCGCGGCTTCAGCGCTTCTTTCACCGCCATGCCGAAGGCCTCGAAGTCACGCTTGCGCGGCGAGGTTTTGCGCCACACCAGCCCGATTTTCCGCGACGGCTCCGGCGCGGTGAAGCGCTGGAGCGAAAGTTTTCTTCCGCGCGTTTCGGCTTCCACCGCGATTTCCGGAATGAAGGTCGCGCCGTAGCCGTTCGCGACCATCTGCATCACGGTGGAGAGCGAGGTTGCGCCGAGGCCCGTTTTCGTCACGCCGCGTTCCGGCGCGCAGAACGAGAGCGCCTGGTCGCGCAGGCAATGGCCTTCCTCGAGGAGAATCAGCTTCGCCGGGTCGAGGGTTTCCGGGTCGATGCGCGCGCGCTTCGCGTCGTCGGCGCCTGCCGCGAACAGAAAGCGGTCGTCGAACAGATGGCTTTCCTCAAGATCGAAGTTGTCGTTCGGGATCGCGGCCATCACGAGGTCGAGTTCGCCGCGCGAAAGTTCGGCGAGCATCGCCTTGGTCTGTGCCTCGCGCAGCTCCAGCTTCAGTGCGGGATATTGTTTCGAGAGATATTTGAGAAGCTGCGGCAGGATATAAGGCGCGAGCGTCGGGATGATGCCGAGCGAGAGCGGGCCGGAGAGAACCTTGCCGCGATGTTTCGCGAGCGCCGCGAGATCGTTCGCCGCCAGCAGGATCTTCGACGCCCCTTCCGCGATCTCGCGTCCCAGCGGCGTCAGCACCGTCTCGCCCGGACGGCGCTCGAACAGCGCGGCACCCAGCGCCGCCTCCAGTTCCCTGATCTGCATGGAGAGCGCGGGCTGCGTCACCGCGCATTCCTCCGCCGCACGGCCGAAATGGCCGAGGCGTGCGGCGGCCTCAAAGTAGCGAAGCTGGCGGAGCGAGAGCGTGGCCGGGTTCATCTCGATAAGATATTCTTATCGAATGCTCTAATCAATACGATTAGACCTTATCTGCTTTGCAGGCCATTTTGATCTCTTCTAAAGAAGAGGAGGAACGATCATGGCCGATAAACCCGTCGTCATGACCACCGCGGGCGGCGCGCCCGTCGCCGACAACCAGAATTCACTGAGCGCAGGCCCGCGCGGCCCGCTGCTCATGCAGGATTTCCACCTGCTCGAAAAGCTCGCGCACCAGAACCGCGAGCGTATCCCGGAACGCACCGTGCACGCCAAAGGCTCCGGCGCGTACGGAACGCTCACCATCACCAAGGACATTTCGCGCTTTACCAAGGCGAGTGCGCTGCAGCCCGGCAAGAAGACCGAAGCGTTCCTGCGCTTCTCGACGGTCGCGGGCGAACGCGGCGCGGCTGACGCCGAGCGCGACGTGCGCGGCTTTGCGCTGCGCTTCTACACGGACGAAGGCAACTGGGACATCGTCGGCAACAACACGCCGGTCTTTTTCCTGCGCGACCCGCTGAAGTTTCCGGATTTCATCCATACGCAAAAGCGCCACCCACGCACCAACATGCGCTCCGCGACTGCGATGTGGGACTTCTGGTCGCTCTCGCCGGAAAGCCTGCATCAGGTGACGATCCTGATGTCTGATCGCGGCCTGCCGCAGACCTACCGCCACATCGACGGCTTCGGCTCGCATACCTATTCGTTCATCAACGCGAAGAACGAGCGCTTCTGGGTCAAGTTCCACTTCAAGACCGAGCAGGGCATCAAGAACTGGACCAATGCCGAAGGTGGCGTGCAGATCGCGAACGACCGCGAGACGCACCAGCGCGACCTTTATGAAGCGATCGAGCGCAAGGAATTTCCGCGCTGGAGGTTCTACGTGCAGGTGATGCCGGAAGAGGAAGCCGGCAAACACTGGTACAATCCGTTCGACCTCACCAAAGTCTGGCCGCACGCGGACTACCCGCTGATCGAAGTCGGCGTGCTGGAACTGAACCGCAACCCGGAAAACTATTTCGCGGAAGTGGAGCAGGCCGCGCTCGCACCGTCGAACATCGTGCCCGGCATCGGCCATTCGCCGGACAAGATGTTGCAGGCGCGCATCTTCTCTTACGCGGACGCGCACCGCTATCGCGTCGGCGTCAATCACCACCAGTTGCCGGTGAACAAGCCGCGCTGCCCGGTGTACACCTATCACGCGGACGGTTCGATGCGGCTTGCGGGCCATTCGAACCCGAACGCCTATTACGAGCCGAACACGGTCGGCGGCCCGGCGCAGGCGGAGCAGTATCGCGAACCGCCGCTGAAAATCTCCGGCGACGCGGACCGCTACAATCATCGCGACGGCAATGACGACTACCGCCAGCCGGGCGACCTGTTCCGCCTGATGACGGCGGACCAGAAGCAGCAGTTGTTCTCGAACATCAAGGCTGCGATGGACGGCGTGCCGGTCGAGATCATCAAGCGCCAACTTGTACACTTCTACAAGGCCGATCCCGAATACGGGAAAGGCGTTGCGGCCGCAGTCGGCGTAGAGATCGACGCCGCGATTGCCGCCGAATAATTCCGGCATTCGCCTGCTTCACATAACAAGAAGGGCGGCCTCACCGGGCCGCCCTTTTTCATTCCGCAACACCGCGCCCTGCGCGTTCAGAAGTTTGTCATGCGCGCGATCTGCATCAGCAATCCTTCGGCGACGGCAACGGAGGAAGCGGATGGCGGCGAGAAGGCAATCCTGATCTTGACGAACTTGCTGTTGCGCGCGCCGAGGCAGAGCACGCTGTCCTCCTGTCCGCCGTCCTTGCGCGTGATCGTAAAGCGCTGGCAGGAAAAGAACGGGTCCTTCGCCGCCGGATATTCGAAGCGTTCGCCTTCCTTCACTTCCGAATAAATCCCGCTCTGGCGCGCAAGCTGGATTTCGCGTCCCACAATAGTGAACTCCTGGCGCTGTTCCTCGGAGCGAATATCGGCGGAGATTTCCTTGCGGCCGCGGTCGTAGACGAAAATATCCGCGCGGTGTCCAGCCGCCGCATAACGGATGCCGTAACCGAAGCCGGGCCGGGTCTTCTCGAAATCGGTGACGTTGATGCGCTTCAGCGTGCCAAGGCTGTCCTCGAAGCGGAAGCCATAAACATTCACCACTTCCTGCGCGGGCGCGGAAACGGACGCGGCCGCCAGGGCGGCGAAAGCGAGCGCTGCAACAAACGCGCGTTTCATCTTAGCCGGCGTCTTTCGCACCGTTCTTCGCTTCTTCGCGCAGCACTTCCGGGTTCGGCATCGCAATCACGTTGTAGCCGGAATCGACGAAGTGGATTTCGCCGGTGACGCCGCCCGCGAGGTCGGACAACAGGTAAAGCCCCGCGCCGCCGAGTTCTTCCAGCGTCACGCCGCGGCCCAGCGGCGAATGGCGCTGCTGGAACGCGAACATCGCGCGCGCATCGCCGATGCCGGCACCCGCGAGCGTGCGGATCGGACCGGCCGAGATCGCGTTGACGCGGATTTTCTGGTGGCCGAAATCGACCGCGAGATAGCGCACGCTCGCTTCCAGCGCCGCTTTGGCCAGACCCATGACGTTGTAATTCGGCATGGCGCGGTCGCCGCCGTTATAGGTCAGCGTCAGCATCGCGCCGCCGTTCGGCATCAGTTCAGCCGCGCGCTTCGCGCTCTCCGCGAAGGAGAACGCCGAAATCACCATGGTGCGCTGGAAGTTTTCGCGCGAGGTGTCGGCGAAGCGGCCCTTCAACTCGTTCTTGTCGGAGAAGCCGATGGCGTGAACATAGAAATCAAGGGTGCCCCATTGCTTCTTCAGTTCGGCGAACACCGCATCGACCGTGGAAATATCCTCGACGTCGCAAGGCAGCACGATCTTCGAACCCAGCGATTCCGCAAGAGGCCGCACGCGGCGCTCAAGCACTTCGCCCTGATACGTAAAGGCAATCTCGGCACCATGCCGGCTTAGCGCCTGCGCAATGCCCCAAGCGATGGAGTGGTCGTTCGCAACGCCCATGATCAGGCCGCGCTTTCCCGCCATCAATCCCTGCATACGAACCTCGATCTTTTTACAGATTAAAACGAATTGCCGGCGTCAGGCGTCAACGTGCTTGAACACGAGCGTGGCGTTGGTGCCGCCGAAGCCGAACGAATTGGACAGCACGCAGCCGAGCTTCACGTTGTCCTGACGCTGGCGCACGATGGGGATGTCCGCGAACAGCGGGTCGATCTCGTCGATATGCGCGCTCTCGCAGATGAAACCGTTGTTCATCATGAGCAGCGAATAGATCGATTCCTGCACGCCGGTCGCCCCCAGCGAATGGCCGGTCAGCGACTTGGTGGCGGAGATCGGCGGGATCTTGCTGCCGAACACTTCGCGGATCGCCTCGATTTCCTTCTCGTCGCCGATCGGCGTCGAGGTCGCGTGCGGATTGATGTAATCGACCGGCGGCTTCACGCCTTCCAGCGCCATGCGCATGCAACGCATTGCGCCTTCGCCGGACGGCGCGACCATATCGTGACCGTCCGAGGTTGCGCCGTAGCCCGCGATCTCGCCGTAAATCCTCGCGCCACGCGCTTTCGCCTTTTCGTATTCCTCAAGCACCAGCACCCCGGCGCCGCCCGCGATGACGAAGCCGTCGCGGTTCTTGTCGTAGGCGCGCGATGCGCGCGACGGCTTGTCGTTATAGCCGGAAGACATCGCGCCCATGGCGTCGAAGAGAACCGAAAGCGTCCAGTCGAGTTCCTCGCAGCCGCCGGCGAAAATCAGATCCTGCTTGCCGTTCTGGATCAGCTCGTAGGCGTTGCCGATGCAGTGGTTCGAGGTCGCGCAGGCGGACGAGATCGAATAGTTGAAGCCCTTGATCTTGAACCAGGTCGCGAGCGTCGCCGACGCAGTCGAGGACATGGCCTTCGGCACGGCGAAGGGGCCGACGCGCTTCGGGCCTTTTTCTTTCGCGGTGATCGCGGACTCGACGATGGTCTTCGTCGAGGGGCCGCCGGAACCCATGATAATGCCGGCCTTCGGATTGGAGATTTCTTTTTCTTCGAGACCCGCGTCGCGGATCGCCTGATCCATCGCGACGTGATTCCATGCGGTACCACCGCCGTGGAAACGCATAGCGCGGCGATCGACAATCGCGGCGGCATCCAGTGTCGGCGCACCGGCGACCTGGCTGCGGAAGCCGAGCTTGGCCTGATCTTCGGAGAAAGTGATGCCGCTTTTCGCTTCGCGGAGCGAGGCCAACACTTCCTGCGTGTTGTTGCCGATGGAAGAAACGATACCCATTCCGGTAACGACAACCCGCCGCATTTCGCTTCCCTTCGATAGTTTCGCTGCCCGTTGAACCGGGCGCGCCGTTTCAGGCTCGTTTTAAATCGCGCCGCTTACGCCGCCGCCGGAGCAGCGCCGTCCTTGAACAAACCGACCTTCAAATCGCTGACCTGATAGACGAGCTGACCGTCGGCCTTGAGCCAGCCGTCGGCAATGCCGAGTACCAGCTTCGAGCGCATCACGCGGCGGAATTCGACGCCGTAAACGAGCTTCTTCATGGTCGGGAGAATCTGACCGGTGAGCTTCACTTCGCCTACACCAAGCGCGCGGCCGCGGCCTTCCGCGCCGACCCAGCCCAAAAAGAAACCCACCAGTTGCCACAGGCCATCGAGGCCGAGGCAGCCCGGCATTACCGGGTCGCCCTTGAAGTGGCAGGAGAAGAACCAGAGGTCCGGCTTCACGTCGAGTTCGGCGCGGATAAAGCCCTTGCCGTTCTCGCCGCCGGTTTCGGAAATCTCGGTGATGCGATCGAACATCAGCATCGGCGGCAGCGGTAGCTGGGCGTTACCGGCACCGAACATTTCGCCGCGCCCGCAGGCCAGCAGGTCTTCGTATTCGAAACTTGCGCGCTTCTCGGCCATGTCGCTGGGATTCGCCTGTGCTGTGGTTCGGGGAGCTTCCCCTAACACATGGTTTTCACATCTGGAAGGCGATACCGGCCGGACCCGGCTCCATGCCATTGAAAAGACTTGCTTTTCCGAGATTTGTTGCGCGACGGAAGGCTGCGACATATTATAGGAGCCAACCAGCCGCCAAGACGGGAGCCAAAGGCCCTGTCCAAGCCAGCATGGTTGCAATTCGTTTTCACAAGCGTACTGGCTGCTGCAATGGCTGAACATATGAACGAAACGCGGACCCGACCGGTGTTCGAAGAAGACGATCTGGAATTGCCGGTTGATCGCCTGCGCGTCGCACCGGCTGCGGGACGCCGCACGGGCTGCCCGTTCCATGACGTACGCGCGATGCTGCGCGATGTCGGCCTGCGCCCGACCCGTCAGCGCCTTGCGCTCGGCTGGCTGCTGTTCGCCAAGGGCGACCGGCACATGACGGCGGAAACGCTGCACGAGGAAGCGCTGCGCGCGCGTTTCCCGGTCTCGCTCGCGACCGTCTACAATACGCTGCACCAGTTCACCGAAGCCGGATTGCTGCGCGAAGTCGCGGTCGACGGTTCGAAGACCTATTTCGACACCAATGCTTCCGACCACCACCACTTCTTCGTCGAAGGGCAGAATCAGCTCCTCGACATTCCGGGTCCGGAAGTGATGGTCGATCGCATGCCGACGCCGCCGGAAGGCTACGAAGTCGCGCGCGTCGATGTGGTCGTGCGCCTGCGCCGCAAGACGCAGGGCTGATCCCCGCTCACTCGATCGTTTCGTCCGGGTAGACGCCCCACAGGCGTGTCTGCTCGATGTATCCGTCGAAGCGCTCGCCGCTGATGCGGCACCAGCCTTCGCGGCATTGACGCACGTTCGCGAGCACGCCGGGCTGCAACTGCGCCATGACACGCTCGCCGCGCGCGCGGTCATAAATGGGAAGTGTCGCTTCCTTCGACGCGGGCGCGATCAGCGCGGTGCGCCGTCCCGCTAACAAGGCCTGATGCACCCAGCCTTCCGCGCCTTCCGAGTCGCGGATCCGCCGCCAGGTCTCGAACTCGGCCACGATCTCGACCGGCAGACCGGCGCGGGCAAATGTCCATTTGATGTCGTGCTTCTGCGTGGGACCGACGCGGACATGGGTGCGGTCGCTGCGCAGGCTGGCAAATCGCGGAAGCGGAAGACCGCTATACTGTCCGGTACCTTGCGCCGCGGCTGGGCCGGGAACCGGAAAACCGCTCGCGATCAGCGCAAACAGGAGGAGCAACAGGCGGCGGCGCTTCATTATCGTTCCGTCTCGTTCTTCCCCCTGGCCGCAAACAAACCGTCACGGGACGCGCTGTCAATGGGTGTCCGGGCGGCTGTTTGCGTTTCAAAACCCCTCTGCTAGAAAAATCCCCCACCCGCCGGGCAGGTCCGGCTTCACGATTATCCGCTATCCGACGCGAAAGACGGGAACGGAGCGATGCCAAAGAAAAAGCCGCTCGTCGTCGTGACCAGACGACTGCCCGACATCGTCGAAACGCGGATGCGCGAACTGTTCGACGCACGTCTCAACGTTGAAGACCGACCGATGAGCCAGGCCGAACTCGCGGAAGCGGCTCGCATGGCGGACGTACTGGTGCCGACGATTACCGACCGCATCGATGCCGGCGTGCTTTCGCGCGCAGGCGAAAACCTGAAGCTGATCGCGAATTTCGGCAACGGCGTCGATCACATCGACGTCGCAACCGCACTGGCGCGCGGCATCACGGTCACGAATACGCCGGGCGTGCTCACCGAAGACGTCGCCGACCTCACGATGGCGCTGATCCTCGCGGTGCCGCGGCGCATCGTCGAAGGCGGCACGCTGCTGACTTCCGATACGGAATGGGCCGGATGGTCGCCGACCTGGATGCTCGGCCATCGCATGCAGGGCAAGCGGCTCGGCATCATCGGTATGGGACGGATCGGCTCGGAGGTCGCGAAACGCGCCAAGGCATTCGGCCTGCAAATCCACTACCACAACCGCCGCAAGGTCGCGGCCGATCTCGAGGAAGAACTCGAAGCGACCTACTGGGACAGCCTCGACCAGATGCTGGCGCGCATGAACATCGTGTCGGTGAACTGCCCGCACACGCCAGCTACCTATCATCTGCTCTCGGCGCGGCGGCTGAAACTGATGAAACCCGACGCCTATATCGTGAACACCGCGCGCGGCCACATCATCGACGAAGGCGCGCTGGCGCGCATGATCGAAGCAGGCGAACTCGCGGGCGCGGGTCTCGACGTGTTCGAGCAGGAGCCGGCAGTCAATCCGAAACTCCTGAAACTCGCGCGCAACAATAAAGTCATCCTGCTCCCGCACATGGCGTCTTCCACCATCGAAGGCCGCGTGGACATGGGCGACAAGGTCATCGTCAACATCAAGACCTTCATGGACGGCCACCGTCCGCCGGACCGCGTGCTGCCGTCGATGCTCTAGGCCGATCCGCCGTGATCGACCACGTTTCCCTGATCGTCGGCGATATAACGCGCGCCGAGAAATTCTACGACGCAATCATGCGCGCCCTCGGCTATCCGAAGGTCGTGCGCGACTCGGAGCGCATCGGCTACGGCGAGCGCTCCTCTGCCGATCATCCCGAGCGCTGCTACATTTCCATCCGCGGCGGCTTGCCGAAGCGCAGCGAGTCACGCCGCCACTGGGCGTTTCGCGCGCCGTCGCGCGCAGCCGTGATCGCGTTTCACCGCGACGGTCTGGCCAACGGAGGAACGGACGACGGCGCGCCGGGGCTGCGCGACTATCACGAACACTATTTCGCGGCGTTCCTGATCGACCCCGACGGCAACCGGCTCGAAGCGGTTTGCCACCGCGCCGAAGGTTAAGCCGGCAGGCGGGATTTTTTCTCCACAGGCGCGCTGCCGGAGAGCGGATTCTCCGGCGACCAGCCATAGCGCAACGTCTCGAAGCGCATGGTACGCGCGTCGATCATCAGTAGTTTTCCGACGAGGCTTTCGCCGAAGCCGACGATGGCGCGGATGACTTCGAGCGCGGCAATCGTTCCGGCGATGCCCGCCATCGCGCCGAGGATTCCCGCTTCCTCGCAGGCGGGAACCGTTCCCGGCGGCGGCGGTTCGGGAAACAGGCAACGGTAGGTCGGGTTCGGTTCGCCGTTACTGTTCTTCTCATGCGCGCGGATGGTGGTGATCGCGGCATCGAAGGTGCCGAGCGAGGCCGTCACCAGCACCTTGCCGGTGCGATAGCAGGTATCGGAGACGAGATAGCGCGTCGTGAAATTGTCGGAGCCGTCGAGCACGATGTCGTAGCTCTTCACGATGCGCGAAGCGTTGCCATCGTCGAGACGAACCGGATGCACCTCGACCGCGACGTTCGGGTTGAGGCGCGCAATCGCGCTTGCCGCGCTCTCGGTCTTCGGACGGCCGAGATGCGACATGGCGTGGATCACCTGCCGTTGCAGGTTCGAGAGCGAAACCTTGTCGTCGTCGACAATGCCGAGCGTGCCGACGCCGGCGGCCGCGAGATAAATTAGCGCCGGCGAGCCGATGCCGCCCGCGCCGATGACCAGCACGCGCGCAGCCTTCAGCTTCGCCTGGCCGGGGCCGCCTACATCGCGCAACACGATGTGGCGGGCGTAGCGTTCGAGTTCTTCTGCCGACAGGGCCATTTTCAATTCCACCTCGCGCGCGGCGCGTGCTTCAGCTTATCATAGCCGCATGGCCGGGTACGAAATGCGGCAAGGACGGCGCGCCTTCCTCGCGTTTTGCCTTAGCGCGCTTGTTTGCGCCGGACCCGCAAGCGCGCAACACGCCGAGCGCTGCCCGCGGCTGGTGTCGCAAAGCCCGCTCCGGCTGTTTCAGCCGGTGTCTTTCCAGCTCGCGCAGGCGCAATCCGGCGAAGTGCGCATCACCTTCGTGGGCCATTCGACCTTCCTGATCGAAAGCCCCGGCGGCATCAAAATCGCCACCGACTACAACGACTATGTGCGCCCCGACACGATCCCGCACATCGCGACCATGAACCGCGCGCACTCGACCCATTACACGCTGAACCCCGACCCCGGCATCAAGCACGTGCTGCACGGCTGGGGCAGCGGCGATACGCCCGCGAAGCACGAAGTCGAGATCGGCGACGTCTGGCTGCGCAACGTGCCGACCAACATCCGCGACTGGGCGGGCGGCACGATCCCGGACGGCAATTCGATTTTCGTGTTCGAGGTGGCGGGATTATGCATCGCGCATCTGGGACACCTGCATCACACGCTGGCGCCCGCGCATCTCGATGCGCTCGGCCGGATCGACGTGGTGCTGGTGCCGGTCGACGGCTCATTCACGCTGAACACCGAAGGCATGGTGGAAGTGCTGAAACAGATCGACGCCCCGCTCGCGATCCCGATGCATGTTTTCGGCGAAGCCACGCTCGCGCGCTTTCTCGAAAAGACCGGCTCGATCTACGAAGTGAAGCGCGCCGAGACGCCGACGCTTACGGTTTCGCGCAAGACGCTGCCGAAGCAGCGGACCATGATCGTGTTGCCGGGTCGGTAACTCCTCATGGTGAGGAGCGGGCGGAGCCTGCGTCTCGAACCATGAGGAAATCAGTTCATCCTTCGAGACGCGAGCGCTTCGCGCTCGCTCCTCAGGATGAGGATAAAGGCTTCAAATATCCACGTTCGCGGCGAGCGCGTTGCTCTGGATGAAATCGCGGCGCGGCTCGACTTCGTCGCCCATCAGCTTGTTGAAGAGTTCGCCCGCCTCGTCGACCTCTTTCACCTTCACCTGCAACAGCGAACGCGCGTTGGTGTCGAGCGTGGTTTCCCAAAGCTGGTCCGGGTTCATCTCGCCGAGGCCTTTGTAGCGCTGGAGCGAAAGGCCCTTGCGGCCGGTGTTCACGGCCGCTTCGTACAGGCCCACCGGGCCGAACACCGTCACCTCGTCGTCCTTGCGCACGAGCTTCGCGGGCTTGGCGTAGATTTCCTGCAACTGCGCCGCCATCTGGTCGAGCTTGCGCGCGTCGAGCGAGTTCAGGAATGCCTGATCGACGCTGACCACGTCCTTAACGCCGCGCAGCGTGCGCGTGAATTGAAAACCGTTCTCGTCGGACATGCCTTCCCAGCCGCGCTCGGTTTCGTCGGAGAGCGAGTCGAGCCGCTTCGCGACATAGGCCGCGGCCTGATTGGCGCTTTTCGCATCCGCCAGCACTTCCGGCGACAGCGCGCCTGCAATCGCGACCTGCTCGACCACGCGGCGATCGTAGCGCGGATGCAGGCCGCGCAGCACCGCGCGCGCGGTACGCGCCTGCTCGACGATGGAAGCGAGGTCCGCGCCCGCGCGTTCCTGTCCGTTCGCGAGTTTCAGCACGCCTTCGGAAAGGCCGCCTTCGATCAGGTAATCATCGAGCGCGCGCTCGTCTTTCAGGTATTGCTCGGACTTGCCCTTCATCACCTTGTAGAGCGGCGGCTGCGCGATGAAGAGGTGCCCGTTCTCGATGATCTCCGGCATCTGCCGGAAGAAGAACGTGAGCAGCAACGTGCGGATATGCGCGCCGTCCACATCGGCGTCGGTCATGATGATGATCTTGTGGTAGCGCAGCTTCGAGACGTCGAAGTCCTCGCGTCCGATGCCGGTGCCGAGCGCGGTGATCAGCGTGCCGATCTGCTCCGAGGTCAGCATCTTGTCGAGGCGTGCGCGCTCGACATTGAGGATCTTGCCGCGCAGCGGCAGCACTGCCTGGAAGCCGCGGTCGCGGCCCTGCTTCGCGGAGCCGCCTGCGGAGTCGCCCTCGACGATGAACAGTTCGGATTTCGCCGGATCGCGCTCCTGACAGTCCGCGAGTTTGCCGGGGAGCGAGGCCATGTCGAGCGCGCCCTTGCGGCGCGTGAGTTCGCGGGCCTTGCGCGCGGCTTCGCGCGCGGCAGCCGCTTCGACCACCTTGCCGACCACGGACTTCGCTTCCTGCGGGCGTTTCTCCAGCCAGTCCTGCAACGCGTCGTTCACGATCTGCTCGACCACGGGACGCACTTCGGACGAAACCAGCTTGTCCTTGGTCTGCGAGGAGAACTTTGGGTCCGGCACCTTCACGGACAGCACGGCGGTCAGGCCCTCGCGGCAATCTTCGCCGGAGAGCGTGGTCTTTTCCTTCTTCGCCATGCCGGAGTTTTCGGCGTAGCCAATCACTTGCCGGGTCAGCGCGGCGGCGAAACCGGTGAAGTGCGTGCCGCGGTCGCGCTGCGGGATGTTGTTGGTGAAGCAGAGCACAGCCTCGTGGTAACTGTCGTTCCACGAGATCGCGCATTCGACGGTGATGCCCTCGCGCTCGCCCTTGATCATGACGGGTTGCGCGATCAGTGACTGGCGGTTGCGGTCGATGTATTTGACGAAGGCTTCGACGCCGCCCTCGTACATCATCTCCTCGACCTTCGGCTCCGGCCCGCGCAAATCGGACAAGAGGATGCGAACGCCTGAATTGAGGAACGCCAGTTCGCGCAGGCGATGTTCAAGCGTCGCGAAATCGAACTCGACCTTGGAGAAGGTTTCCTTGCTCGGCAGGAAGGTGACGCGCGTGCCCTTCTTGCCGCCCGCGTCGCCGACCACCTTCAGCGGCCCTTCCGCGTCGCCGTGGCGGAAGCGCATGGCGTGTTCCTTGCCGCCGCGCCAGATGGTGAGGTCGAGGTATTCGGACAGCGCGTTCACGACCGAGACGCCGACGCCGTGCAGGCCGCCGGACACCTTGTAGGAGTCCTGGTTGAATTTTCCGCCCGCATGAAGCTGGGTCATGATGACTTCGGCCGCGGAGACGCCTTCGTCCTTATGGATGTCGGTCGGGATGCCGCGGCCGTTGTCGGTGACGGTGCAGGAACCGTCGGCATTCAGCGAAACCGTGACTTCGGTCGCGTGGCCGGCGAGCGCTTCGTCGATCGCGTTATCGACGACCTCGTAGACCATGTGATGCAGGCCGGAGCCGTCATCGGTGTCGCCGATATACATGCCGGGACGCTTGCGGACCGCATCCAGCCCTTTCAGGACCTGAATGGAATCCGCGCCGTATTCGGCGGGTGCTTTACTGCCGGCGGCCTTCGCCATGAATGGATTTCCGTCGCGATTCGAGGATCGAAATGTGAGGTGAATTATACCTCATATGGGGGTCCAAACGCTCCGAAAAAATACCCCATGGCGCGGGAAATGTGACGGCCTAGTCCATTGATATTATTCGTCTATTCAGGACGAAAGCCGCGTCTTCGAGGCCCCGTAACGAAGTCCGGAAACGGCGCCCTCCGGGCGCGATTTTTTTGACGTTCCGGGCCGCTACGAAAGGCGCGAAATCGTCCCCGGCGTCACGCGAAAACGCCGCGCGGTCTCGTCGAATGTCTCGAACGCGCCCTCGTCCACGCCGCTCACGAACACCTGTGCGCCGAGTTCGCGCAACGCCGCGAACAGCGCGGCGCGGCGCTCGGCATCGAGGAAGGCCGCCACGTCGTCGAGCAGCACCACGGGCGCGAAGCCGTGCATCTGCGTCACCAGCCGCGCGTGCGAGAGAATGAGACAGACGAGGAGCGCCTTGCGCTCGCCGGTCGATGCACGCGAAGCGTCGATCGCCTTCTCCGCATGCATGACGAGGAGATCGGAGCGGTGCGGACCATCGAGCGTGCGCCCTGCCGCGCGGTCGCGCGCGCGGTTGTCGCGAAGCTGCGCGCGGTAGCGCTCCTCGACTTCGGTCGCGCTCTCGACCGCGAGCGAGCGCTCGATCTCGCCTTCGAGGGCGATCTGCGCAGTCGGGAAGGCAGCGGGATTTGCATTCGCCACAATCTCGGCCGCAAGGCGGCGCACGGTTTCGCTGCGCGCGGCGGCGACGGCAACGCCCAGTTCCGCCACTTCGTGTTCGACGGCATCGCACCACTGCGGATTGAAGTTCGGGGATTCCAGCAAGCGGTTGCGCGAACGCAGCGCGCGATCCAGCGCGGAAACGCGCGCGCCATGCTCGGCGTCGATTGCAAGCACGAGCCGGTCGAGGAAGCGCCGCCGCTCGGCCGCGGGACCGAGAAACAGACCGTCCATTTCCGGGATCAGCCAGATCACGCGCAGATGTTCGGCGAACTGCGTGACCGACGTCGCCGGCTCGCGGTCGATGCGCGCGCGCCTGCTGACCGGAGCGCCCTCGACCGGGACGTCGATGCCGGTGCCGAGCGCCGCCTCGCCCAATGCGCCGTCGATTTCGGCGGCGACCGCCCAGGAGCCATCGCCCTCGATGGCGGCAACATCTTCCAGCGTTGCGCGGCGCAGGCCGCGTCCCTGCGTCAGGAAGGAAATCGCTTCGAGCAGATTGGTCTTGCCCGCGCCGTTCGCGCCGAGCAGCAGCACCGAACCCCCGCCCGTATCCAGCGCCGCGGCGCGGTACGAACGGAAGTTCGAGACTTTCAGCGAAAGAATGCGGGCGTGCGGCGGCACGGCTGCAACGCGCGGGACGCGGTTCAAACCCGCATCGGCATCAGCACGTAGAGCGCGCCGGCGGTTTCCGCGTCCTCGATCAGGGTCGGCGAACCGGGATCGGCGAGTTTCAAACGCGCCTTGTCGCCGGAAATCTGGCCGAGGATGTCGAGGAGGTAGCGGCCGTTGAAGCCGATATCGAGCGCCTCCGAACCGTATTCGGCTTCGAGTTCCTCGTTGGCGCTGCCCGAATCCGGGTTGATGACGGAAAGCATCAGCTTGCCGTCGGAGAGCGCGAGCTTCACCGCGCGGCCGCGCTCGCTCGACACGGTGGAAACGCGATCCACCGCATTCGCGAACTCGCCGCGATCAACGACCAGCGTCTTGTCGTTGGAAGCCGGGATCACGCGGCCATAGTCGGGGAACGTGCCGTCGATCAGCTTCGAGGTCAGCACCGCGCGGCCAAGCGTGAAGCGGATCTTGGTGGCGGAAAGCTCGATCTTCACAGTCTCGCCCGCGTCATCGACGAGGCGATGGACTTCCATCACGGTTTTGCGCGGGATGATGATGCCGGGCATGCCCTTCGCGCCCTTCGGCGCGTCGACTTCCGCCTGCGCGAGACGGTGGCCGTCGGTCGCGACCGCGCGCAGCTTCTCGCCGCCCGACTCCGCGACATGCAGATAGATGCCGTTGAGGTAGTAGCGCGTCTCTTCGGTCGAGATCGCGAACTGGGTGCGGTCGATCAGGCGCTTCAGGTCGGCGGCAGGCAGGCTGAAGGTGTGGCTCATCTCGCCGGCGGCGAGATCGGGAAACTCGGTTTCCGGCAGCGCCTGCAAGGTGAACTTGGAGCGGCCCGCGCGCACCTGCAACTGCGTGCCGTCGCCGGAGCTTTGCAACTCGACCTGCGCGCCTTCGGGCAGCTTGCGCACGATGTCGTGGATCATGTGCGCGGGAACGGTGGTGGAGCCGGTCTGCTTGCCCTCGCCCGGCACGGTCTCGACGATTTCGAGATCGAGGTCGGTCGCCTTCAGTTCGACGCTCGCCTTGGTCGCCCGCAGCAGCACGTTCGCGAGAATGGGGATCGTGTTCCGGCGCTCGACCACGCGATGCACGTGGGCGAGAGACCTGGCGAGTTCGGCGCGTTCGATAGTGACCTTCATGGGACGATCCGGCGGGTGCTTTCTAGATTGTTCGTTTTCTAGATTGTTCCGGCGGCGGGCGGCTTTTTGAGCCGCGCGGCGCCGCCGGGGAGCGATACCTTGAAGGCAAGCCGCGCGCGGCGCAAGCCTTCCACATAGGCCTTGCGCATAAGCCTTGCGCGGCGGCCTCGCAGAAGGCGGCGTGCCGGGGCGCGAACCCCGGCCCTAGCTCACTCCATCAGCATGCGCTTGAGGACTTCGATCTCCTCGGACAGCGCTTTGTCGCCTTGCACAAGCCCTTCGATCTTTCGCACCGCATGCAGGACCGTGGTGTGGTCGCGTCCGCCGAAACGGCGGCCGATTTCGGGAAGCGAGCGCAGGGTCAGCACCTTCGCGAGATACATCGCGATCTGGCGCGGGCGCACCACGTTCGCGGTGCGGCGCGAGGACAATAAGTCCGCGCGGGTCACGCCATAGTGCTTCGACACCACTTTCAGGATGTCCTCGACGCGGATGCGGCGCGGATCGGCCGGGCGCACCAGATCGCGGATCACTTCTTCCGCGAGTTCTGTGGTGACGGCTTTTTTATAGAACTGGCTGTGATGCAGGAGACGGGTCACCGCGGCTTCCAGATCGCGGCCACTCTGGGTGACCTGACTCGCGACGTAAGCGAGCACTTGCGGCGGCACGTCGAAGCGCTGCTCGTCGCCGCGCAGCAAATTAACGCGCGCGGCGAGGATTTTCAGGCGCAGCTCCTCGTCCATCGGTCCGATCTCGACGGTGAGACCGCCGCCGAGGCGCGAGCGCACGCGATCTTCCAGATTTTCGAGTTCCGCCGGCGGACGGTCGGCGGCGACCACCACCTGCCGTCCGGCGTCGGTCAACGCGTTCAGCGTGTGGCAGAACTCCTGCTGCACCGCGCGCCCCTGCAGGAATTGCAGGTCGTCGATGATGAGCGCGTCGATGCCGCGCAGCGCTTCCTTGAACGCGATCGCCGACTGGTTTTTCAGCGCGGCGACGAAGCCGTACATGAACTTCTCGGCGGTCAGATAAACCGCGCGGCGGCCGCTCGCCTCGAACGCCCATGCGATGGCCTGCAACAGATGGGTTTTGCCGAGACCCACCGAGGCATGAATGTAGAGCGGATTGAAGCGCGGCTGCGCGCCGGTGGATACGTCCGTGATCTGGCGCGCGGCGGCGTGCGCGAGGCCGTTCTGCTTGCCGACCAGAAAGGTGTCGAAGGTCATGCGCGGATCGAGTGGCGAGCCGGTAGTGCCGTCGCCACGCGAGAGGCCGCCGCTGCGCGCGACCTGCTTGCGGCCGAAGCCTTCCGCTTCCGCGCCCGCGGGTTTCTGCGCGTCGGGCTTTTCGTTGGTGACCTGCACGCGCATCACGGCGCTGCGCACCTGCAATTCGAGGCTGGCGAAGCCCGGCATCTCCGCGAGCCAGAGCGTGCGCAGGCGGTCGCTGTGGTGTTCTTCCAGCCAGGACTTCAGGAAGCGCGTCGGCACCGAAAGGCGGACATGGCTGCCGTCGGTTTCCACCAGCTGCACGCGCGCGAACCAGCTGTTGTAGACGTCCTCGCCCACTTCGGCGCGAAGACGGCGCCGGATGCGCTCCCAGCGTCCCGCGAAATCGTCGTTTCCGGTTTCCATTGCTTCCAGCTCGCTCTCTTTTACGTTCTTCTTGGCGATGCTCATTTTCGCTCCCGGCGAAATCTGCTGACGAAGCGGCGTCCGCGCCGCATCCGCGGCACCGGCACGCACTTTCATCGGTTGTCATTGAAAGGATGAGAAGTCGTCTGGCGCTTGCCCGCCGGCCCGGTTGTTACCCGGATCGGTGTTTCGCGCGCGCTTGCACGCTACAGACGGTGGCGATACCGCCGCTGCGCGCTCTGAATTGTTCGCTGCCGCCGTTTTTCGTCTTGTTGTTCATCGCCGCCCCGTTCGGCGCTCCGTGCTGCGCCGTATTGTTGTCGTCAAAATTGCCGCCGCCCGTCCGTCTCGATTGCCGCCGCTTCCAAATGACTACTCGTTTACCTGTCGCCGCATGTCACAGGTGAACCGTATGCCGTTTTGGAACAAAACCTCCCCGCCCATCGAATGATGAGTGTAAAAACACGCTACCGCTGAAGCTGATGTCTTCGCCGTAACCTCGAAGACGAAATGACGATAAGCAGCGAGAACGCGACAATCAACGGCGTTTTGCGCATGCATGCGCTTGCCACGCCTGCGCCATACGCCGCAGCACGGCGAATGATTTTTTTTCGCCGCCACAAATCGCTGACTCAGTTGAAGGAATCGGCTCCGGAGCCGCGCTCATGCATGACGGCAAGGTGACAAGAGCATGAATGAAGTTTTTTCATCGAATTGCAGCGATGACAGCGTTTTCCAACTCCAGAAAAAATCTTGACTGCCAAGTTTCTGTGAATCTTCGCGATTTTTTTTCAAATGCGAAGCCCTATCCCGTCGCGCACACGCGCAAAAACGCGCGGCTGCACAATCCGAAACAGTGAGTCAAAATAAAAATCCCGGCGCAAGCGCCGGGATTTTCATGAAACGACCAAAGTCAAGATTGCTTTTAGGTCAGCCTAGCTTCTTAACGCGCGCGGTAAGACGCGAAACGGTGCGCGAAGCGGTGTTCTTGTGAATGACGCCATTCTGCGCCGCGCGCACGATGACCGGCTCCGCCGCTTTCATCGCTTCGCGCGCCTTTGTCTTGTCGCCGCCAGCGATCGCTTCTTCCACCTTGCGGATAAAAGTTCGCATGCGGGAGCGACGCGCAATGTTGATGGTCGTGCGGCGCGCAATCTTGCGGCTCGCTTTTTTCGCAGAAGTCGTATTGGCCATGAAGCCGGTACCGTAGGTTTAGTTGTGTGACAAAAAGGAACCCCGGCGAACGGCGAATACGCCGGCCTCTCCGGGCGCGGTTCCTATAGGCGGGCAGGTCAGGGCCGTCAACGGAAGAATACGGGCGAATTTTGCCAGCGTTTACCGGTGCTTGAAGGCGGGCGGACGCTTGGAAACGAAGGCATTCATGCCTTCCTTCTGATCCCCGGTGCCGAACAGCGACTGGAATACCCGCCGCTCGAAGCGGATGCCCTCCGAAAGCGTGCTCTCATAGGCGCGATTTACGCTTTCCTTCGCGGCCATGACCGCAGGCAGCGACAGACCGGCAATCGTCTCGGCGACTTTCAGCGCTTCCTTTTGCAGATCGGCCAGCGGCACGATCCGCGCGACCAGACCGGAACGCTCGGCTTCCTCGGCGCCCATCATGCGGCCGGTGAGTACGAGTTCCATCGCCTTCGCCTTGCCGATGATACGGGTCAGGCGCTGCGTGCCGCCCGCGCCGGGAATGACGCCGAGCTTGATCTCGGGCTGGCCGAACTGCGCATTGTCGGCGGCAAGAAGGATGTCGCACATCATCGCGACTTCGCAGCCGCCCCCGAGCGCATAGCCCGACACCGCCGCGACCAGCGGCTTGCGGAAACGGCCGAGCCGGTCCCATGGCGTGATGAAGTCGTCGACATAGGTGCCGGGATATTCGAGCGGTTCCATCTCTTTAATGTCAGCGCCTGCGGCGAAAGCCTTCTCGGAGCCGGTCAGGATCACGCAGCCGATGTTCGCGTCGGTCTCCCAGCCGTCGAGCACGGCATTCATTTCCCTGAAGATCTGCGCGTTCAGCGCGTTCAGCGCCTTCGGGCGGTTCAGCGTGATGATGCCGACGCGGCCTTTGGTTTCGACCAGGATGGTTTCGTAAGCCGTCTTTTGTTCGGACATGCGTGTTCCTCCAGCTTCCCCTTTGCTAGCCAAGGCTTCTTAGCGCCGCAACATCAGCGCTGACAGACCGGGCAGTAATAGGTGGTGCGCGCATTCTGCACGATCGCCTTGATCTTGCCCGTGCAGCCGCGGGTCGGGCACTTCACGCCTTCGCGGTCATAGACCCGGAAACGGTGCTGGAACATGCCGAGATCGCCGTCGGTTTTCCGGTGATCGCGCAGCGACGAGCCGCCCGCCTCGATGGCGGCGGCAATCACCTTCCTGATTGCGGGAACGAGGCGCTTGGCACCCTCGGCCGGGTCACCGCCGCGATCCGCCAGCACGCGGGCGGGCCGTTTCGGGGAGAGGTGCGCCAAATGCAGCGCCTCCGACACATATATATTGCCGAGGCCCGCCACGATGCGCTGGTCGAGGAGCGCGGCTTTCAGGCTGGTAGAGCGCCCGGCGCATTTCGCGGCGAGATAGACGGCGGTCAGCTCATTGCCCAGCGGCTCCGGGCCGAGACCCTTGAACAAGGGGTGCTCCGGCAGCGCGGCGGTATCGGCCAGCAGCATCGCGCCGAACCGGCGCGGATCGTTGAAGGTGATGGTCGCGCGGGGACTCATGTGAAAGACCACATGGTCGTGCACCGACGCTTTTGCCCGCGGATACATGAACTCGCCGGGCGAGGTTTCCTCGTTACCGAGCAGGACGCGGAACGATCCCGACATGCCGAGATGCATGATCAGCGTCTCGTCCCGGTCGAGATCGGCCAGCAGGTATTTCGCGCGGCGGCGCAGGCGCAGGATTTTCCGACCCTGCATGCGTGCGGCAAACTGTTCTGGCAGCGGCCAGCGCAAATTCGCGCGCCGCGCTTCCAGCCGCTCGACGGTGGCGCCTTCCATGACCGGCACGAGGCCGCGGCGCACGGTTTCGACTTCGGGTAATTCAGGCATCCGGTAACGCTGTTTTCGCGATGCTTTGCACGGTGATAGCGAAAGGGGTGCGCGCGCGCTATGGTCCCGCGCGCTCAGGAACCCCATGACCAGCCCCGACAATTCCACCCATTTCGGCTTCCGCGACGTGCCGCTGACCGACAAGCAGCGCATGGTCGACGACGTGTTTCATTCGGTCGCGGGACGCTACGACCTGATGAACGACCTGATGTCCGGCGGCTTGCACCGGGTCTGGAAGGAAGCCCTCGTCTCGAAGCTGCGTCCGCCGCTCGGCGAACGCGCATTTACCGTGCTCGATGTCGCGGGCGGTACCGGAGACGTGGCGTTTCGCATCGTGGATGCGGGCGGAAGCAATGTCGCGGTCACCGTCGCCGACATCAACGGCGACATGCTCGGCGTGGGCCGCGAGCGCGCGGTGCAAAAAGGCTTCGATCATGCGGTGCGCTTCGCGGAAGCGAACGCGGAATCGCTGCCCTTCCCCGACAGGAAGTTCGACGCCGTGACCATCGCATTCGGAATTCGCAACGTGCCGCGAATTCCTGTCGCGCTGAAAGAAATGTTCCGCGTGCTGAAGACCGGCGGCCGGTTCTTCTGTCTCGAATTCAGCCAGGTCGATGTGCCGGGACTGGATGCGATCTACGACGCGTATTCGTTCCGCGCGATTCCGGAAATCGGCCGCATGGTCACGGGTGACCGCGAGTCCTATCAGTATCTCGTGGAATCGATCCGCAAGTTTCCGGAGCGCGAGGCGTTCTCCGGCCTGATGCGCGCGGCCGGGTTCTCGCGCGTCGAAGCGACGCCGATGACCGGCGGCATCGTCGCGCTGCATTCCGGCTGGCGGCTCTGAGGCCGGAAATTGTCCGCCATTATTCATCTTCTCCGTCTTGCCCGCGCCGGTTTCGTGTTTGCGCGCGAAGGCGTGCTGGCACTCGTCGACCCCGTCATGCTCACGCCGGGGCAACGCATCCTGGTCCGGCTTGCGCGGCTGATCGAGCGGCGTGGCGCCGGATCGAGCCGCGTGCGGCTCGCGAAGGCGCTGACGCGCCTCGGTCCTTCCTATGTGAAACTCGGCCAGTTCCTCGCGACGCGCCCCGACGTGGTCGGCGCGGAAATCTCGCGCGACCTGGAATCCTTGCAGGACAAGATGGCGCCGTTCGGCAGCGAGATCGCGGAACGCATCATCGCGGATTCGTTCGGCAAGCCGGTCAAGGACCTGTTCGTCTCCTTCGGGCCGCCGGTCGCGGCGGCCTCGATCGCGCAGGTGCATCGCGCGGAAATGATGGTGGACGGCGAGCGCCGCGCGGTGGCGGTAAAGGTGCTTCGCCCCGGCATCGAAACGCGCTTCCGCCGCGACCTGGAAACTTTCTTCTTCGCTGCGCGCATGGCCGAGCAGCGTTCGCCGGAAGCGCGGCGGCTTCGCATGATCGCGACGGTGGAAACACTCGCGCGCTCGGTGACGATGGAAATGGATTTGCGTCTCGAAGCGGCGGCGCTGTCCGAACTGAAAGAGAATACGAAAGAAGACCCCGATTTCCGCGTGCCGCGCGTGTTCTGGGAATATACCGCGCGGCCCGTGCTCACGACCGAATGGATCGACGGCACGCCGCTGAACGACCGCGATGCCTTACGCGCGAAGGGGCATGACCTCGTGCGGCTAAGCCGCGTGCTGATCCAGAGCTTCCTGCGGCAGGCGATCCGCGACGGCTTCTTCCACGCCGACCTGCATCCCGGAAACCTGTTCGTGGATGCGGACGGCAATCTGGTCGCGGTCGATTGCGGCATCATGGGCCGCCTCGGCATGAAGGAGCGGCGGTTCCTGGCGGAAATCCTCTACGGCTTCATCACGAAGAACTGGTTGCGCACCGCCGAGATTCATTTCGAGGCGGGCTATGTGCCCGCGCATCATTCGGTCGAAGACTTCGCGCAAGCGATCCGCGCCATCGGCGAGCCGATCCACGACCGCCCCGCCAGCGAAATCTCGATGGCGAAACTGCTGACGTTGCTCTTTGAAGTGACGTCGCTGTTCGAGATGCGCACGCGGCCCGAACTTCTGCTGTTGCAGAAGACGATGGTGGTGGTCGAGGGCGTGGCGCGCTCGCTCGACCCCAACCTCGATATGTGGACCACCGCGGAGCCGGTGGTGCGCGGCTGGATCGAGCGCTATCTCGGCCCCATCGGCAAACTCGAAAGCGCGGCAGGCGAACTCGGCACCTTCGCGCGGCTGGTCGGCGACGCGCCGCAAATGCTGACGCGCGCCTCTGCCGCGTTTGAGCGCTTCGACGAGCAGACCCGCGACGGGATCGTACTCGCACCGGAGACGGTCGATGCCATCGGCCGCGCGGAAGCGAAACACTGGCGCTGGGCCACGCTCGCGCTCTGGGTGATCGCCGGGCTGTTCGCGATCTACCTGTTCTGGCACTGAGCCGCGCCCTCTTCTCTTATTTACGATGTTGGCGGCGGCGGATTGGCTTTGTGCAAACGGCGTGCAATTATACAGTTAAGTTCTGATAATTAGCCCGGAAAGACGTACCGGGCACGGTTTTGCGTAACGCCATGCCGCTACAGGGAAAAAATATTCTGCTGATTATCGCGGGCGGGATCGCGGCTTATAAAAGCCTCGACCTGATCCGGCGGCTGCGCGAGCGCGGCGCGAAGGTGCGCGTGATCATGACCCGTGCGGCACAGGAATTCGTGACCCCGCTCGCGGTCGGCGCAATCGCGGGCGAACGCCCCTTCACCGAGCTGTTCGATCTCGCGGCTGAGTTCGACATCGGTCACATTCGTCTCGCGCGCGAAGCGGACCTGATCGTGGTGGCCCCCGCCACCGCCGACCTGATGGCGAAGATGGTGCAGGGCCGCGCCGACGATCTCGCTTCCACCGTGCTGCTCGCCGCCGACCGGCGGATTCTGCTCGCGCCCGCAATGAACCCGGCGATGTGGATGAACACCGCGACACGCAGGAATGTCGAACGGCTGCAAGCCGACGGCGCTGCCTTCGCCGGCCCGGAAGCGGGCGAGATGGCGGAAACCGGCGAACGCGGCGTGGGCCGCATGAGCGAGCCGCTCGCCATCGTCGCGGCGATCGAGAAAAATCTTTTCGAGATGCCGGCGCGCGACGCGCTCGCAGGAAAGAAGATCCTCGTCACGTCGGGTCCGACGCGCGAGCCGATCGACCCGGTGCGCTACATTTCCAATCATTCCTCCGGACGGCAGGGTCACGCACTCGCGCGCATGGCGGCGATTGCGGGCGCGGAAGTGGTGCTGGTTTCCGGCCCGGTCGCGCTGCCCGATCCGTCGGGCGTGAAAACCATCCATGTCGAGACCGCCGAGCAGATGCTGAACGCTTCGCAAGGCGCGCTGCCCGCGGACGCCGCGATCTTCGCGGCCGCCGTCGCCGACTGGCGGGTCGCGAACGAAGCCGCGCAGAAGATGAAGAAGCAGGACGGAAAGCTGCCGTTGCTTTCGTTTGCCGAGAACCCGGACATCCTCGCCACCATCTCGCGCCATTCGAACCTGCGCCCGCGCCTCGTGATCGGCTTCGCGGCGGAAACGGAAAACCTGATCGAGAACGCGCGGGCGAAGCTCATGAAAAAAGGCTGCGACTGGATCGTCGCGAACGACGTCTCCACCGGCACTTCCACGTTCGGCGGCGGCTCGAACGAAGTGCATCTGGTCAGCGCGACGGGCGTCGAATCCTGGCCGATGCAAAGCAAGGAAGCGGTCGCGGCCGGCCTTGTAAAAAGAATCGCGGCAACGCTCGGCGGTGCGGCATGAACACCGTTCAGTTCACGCGCCTCGATCACGCGAAGGATTTGCCCGCGCCGGAATATGCGACCGCGGGCGCGGCGGGCATGGATCTCGTCGCCGCCGTTCCCGCCAGCGAGCCGCTCATTCTCGCGCCGCGCGGGCGTGCGGCGGTGCCGACCGGGCTGACCTTCGCAATCCCGCAGGGCTTCGAGGGGCAGGTGCGTCCGCGCTCCGGCCTTGCGCTGAAAAACGGCGTCACCGTTCTCAACGCGCCCGGCACCATCGATTCCGATTATCGCGGCGAAGTGAAAGTCATCCTCGTCAATACGAGCGACGAGCCGTTCGAGATCACGCGCGGCATGCGCATCGCGCAGATCGTGTTCGCGCGCACCGAGCAGATGAAATTACAGGAAGTGCAATCGCTGGACGAAACCGCGCGCGGCAGCGGCGGCTTCGGTTCCACCGGCGTTCAGTCATCCCGAAAGAGTGCTTGAGCATGGCCCGTCTATCCGAAAAAAGTTTGCTTGCCGTCGCCGCCGTGGTGGATGTGGCGATCCATTCGCGCGGCCGTCCGGTCGCAGCAAAAGCGCTGGCGGAACGGCACGACCTGCCGCCGCGGCATCTGGAGCCGATGCTGCAGGCGCTCGTCCATGCCGGAATCCTGAAAGGCGTGCGCGGTCCGCGCGGCGGCTATGAACTCGCGCGCGAGCGCCGCCGCATCTCGATCGCGGAAATCGCGCAGATCGCGGAGAACGCCGAGAACAACGATCGCCAGCGCAAGCCCGCAGTGATCACCAACATCATCGCGCCCGCCATCGCCAAGGCGGAACGTGCGTTCGACGCGGCGCTTGGCGAAATCACCATCGAGTCACTATGCCGGAACGCCGAGCGCGAGGGACTGGCCGAAGGCGAGGCTTCCGCCGATTTCAACATCTGATTTATGTCAATTTCTGACTTCGTCGACTTCCGTATGTGAATATGCTACGCGGCCCTTCCCCACTGGCAGCCTTCTGGCACCGCTGAACGCAAACCGGAGCAAGCAATGGCCGAGAAACACAAACCGGGCCGCGGACGGATTTTCGATTCCATCACGCAGACCATCGGTGACACGCCGCTGGTGCGCCTCAACCGCCTACCCGCGCAACGCGGCGTGAAGGCGAACATTCTCGCCAAGCTCGAATTCTTCAATCCGATCTCGTCGGTGAAGGACCGTATCGGCGTCTCCATGATCGAGGCGATGGAAGCGGCGGGCGTGCTGAAACCCGACACCGTGCTGGTGGAGCCGACTTCCGGCAACACCGGCATCGCGCTTGCCTTCGTCGCGGCCGCGCGCGGCTATCGTCTCATTCTCGTCATGCCGGAATCGATGTCGATCGAGCGGCGCAAGATGCTCACATTGCTCGGCGCCGAACTGGTGCTCACCGAGCCGGGTCAGGGCATGCGTGGCGCGGTCGCGAAGGCCGAACAGCTTATCGCCGAGTTGAAGAACGCGGCGATGCCGCAGCAATTCCGCAACCTCGCGAATCCGAAAATTCATCGCGAGACCACCGCGGAAGAAATCTGGAACGACACCAAGGGCGAGATCGACGCCTTCGTCGCGGGTGTGGGCACCGGCGGCACCATCACCGGCGTGGGTCAGGCGCTCAAACCCCGCCGCGCGAGCCTGAAAGTGATCGCGGTGGAACCCGAAGACAGCCCGGTGCTCTCCGGCGGCCAGCCCGGTCCGCATAAAATTCAGGGCATCGGCGCGGGTTTCGTGCCGGAAGTGCTGGACCGCGCGGTCATCGACGAAGTGGTGACGGTGGGCAACCAGACCGCCTTCGACACCGCCCGCGCGCTCGCGAAATTCGAGGGCATTCCCGGCGGCATTTCTTCCGGCGCGGCAGTCGCGGCAGCGCTCGAAATCGGCGCGCGCCCGGAATATGCGGGCAAGAATATCGTCGTGATCGTGCCGTCCTTTGCCGAGCGGTATCTCTCGACCGCGCTGTTCGAAGGACTTTAAGGCGCATTTGCCTTTCCCGCGCCCCTTCCCGCACGGACTCTCCGAAAGCTAGAGTGGCTTGATTCGCGGCCGCGGCGGCCCGCGAACACCGTCGGCGCGGCTCTGCGCGGGCGGCGCGAGAGGCACATCAACGCGATGCCGGATACGGCAGTCACCGGCGGGGGCAAACCGTCGGCAAACGGATTCTGGAGAGCAGCGGCGCGCGCGGCGTCTTCGGGCGCGTTTGCCTGCATTCTTCTTTTATCCGCGACGGCGCGCTCGCTCGCCGCTCCCGAATTCGTCGAGCGGCTGATCGCGTTCGCGAACACGCTGGACCGCCGCGAGATCGGATCGCTGGCGCTGACGCTTGGCATCCTGCTGTTCGCGGTGGTGACCGCGATCATGCTGCTGCGGACCCGCGCCCGCGCGAGGGCCGACCACGCGAAAGCGCGGCGCGACATCGCGCGCGCGCGCGCGGAAGCCGAACGCATGACGGCGCTCCTGCTCTCCGAGCCGCAGGTGGTGGTGATCTGGGACGGCGCGGATCACGAGCCGACCATTCTCGGCAGCGCTTCGAGCCTCAACGGCGGCGATTCACTGCGCAGAATTCTTGCCTTCGGTTCATGGCTCGGCGCGGAACCCGCGGCCATGATGGACGCGGCGGTCGATGCGCTGCGCAAGGAAGGGAAAGCATTCGGCTACGCGCTGCTGACCCCGCGCGGGCGCCATGTCGAAGCCGAAGGGCGGCCCATCGGCGGCATTGCCGTGCTTCGCCTGCGCGACGTCACCGGCGCAAAGCGCGACCACGCTTCCGCGCTCGAACAGTTCAAGCGGCTGCAAACCGAAACCGAGCAGATCCGCGCGTTGCTCGACCAGACGCCGTCGCCGGTGTGGCTGCGCGATTCCGAGCAGAAGATTTCATTCGCCAACCGTGCCTATGCCGCGGCGGTGGAAGCGAAGAACCCCGCCGACGTGATCGAGCGCAGCATCGAACTGCTCGATCAGCCCTCGCGCGCGGAAGTCGCACGCGGACGGCAGGAGCGCGGCTCGTTCCGCGGACGCATGAACGCGGTTGTCGCCGGGTCGCGGCGTACGCTTGAGGTTTTCGAGACGAGCACGGGACGCGGCGCGGCGGGGATCGCGCTCGACGTCACCGACGCGGAAATGGCGCGCAACGAAATCGGGCGCGTGATGGAAGCGCACCAGCGCACGCTCAACCAGCTCGCGACCGGCGTTGCCATCTTCGGCGCGGACCGGAGGCTCGCGTTCTACAATGCGGCCTATGTCGCGCTGTTCCGGCTGGAGCCTTCGTTCCTCGACGACCGGCCGGACGACTCGATGGTGCTCGACAAACTGCGCGCGCAGCGTTGCGTGCCGGAGACCAGCGACTTCCGCGCGTTCAAGGCCTCGCTCCACGAAGCCTATGAGGCGGTGGATGCGCGCCAGTCGCTCTGGCATCTGCCCGACGGGCGCTCGCTTCGTGTCGCCGCGACGCCGAACGCGCAGGGCGGCGTCACCTATCTGTTCGACGACATCTCGGAAGGTGTCGCGCTCGCGAGCCGTTTCAACACCATCGCCAACACGCAGACCGAAACGCTGGACGCGCTCGCCGAAGCGGTCGCGGTGTTCGCAGGCGACGGGCGACTGCATCTGCACAATTCGGCGTTCCGCGAGCTATGGCGGATCGGCGCGGATGAACTGGTCGAGAAGCCGCACGTCAACGTCATCAAGCAGCACTGCCGCGCGCTGGACATGCGCAGCGCCGAAATCTGGACCGCGATCGAGCGCATCATCACCGGCGTCGCCGAGCGGCACCGCTTCACGCGGCAACTGGAGGAACAGGGCCGCACACTGGAATGTTCGGTGACGCCACTGCCCGACGGCGGCAACCTCGTCACCTTCCGCGACATCAGCGACAGCGTGCGCATCGAGCGCGTGCTGCGCGAACGCAACGCCGCGCTGATCGCCGCCGACGCGATCCGCGATACGGTGATCCGCTACATTTCGCACGACCTGCGCTCGCCGCTGAACAACATCAGCGGCTACACGCAATTCCTCGGCACGCCCGAAGCCGGTCCGCTCACCGAGCGGCAGCGCGAGTATCTCGGCCACATTTCCTCGTCGAGCGCCGAACTGCTCGCGATCGTGGACAGCCTGCAACTCGCCATCGCCGACGCGGGGGGCGAGCGGGTGTTGCCGCGCGAAGTCGATGTACGCGCGCTGCTGGATGCGATTGCGCGCGAAAGCGGACCAAGGCTCCGCGAGAAGCGGCTGTCGCTGCACATTGACGTCCCGGCGGGGATCGGCCGTTTCGGCGCGGACGAAGATAAGGTGCGCCAGGTGTTGCAAAACCTGGTCGCCAATGCCGCGCTGCACTCGCCTGAAGGCGAAACCATCGGCCTCGCGGCGGAGCGCCGCCAGCACGCCATGCTGTTCCACGTCTCCGACCGTGGTCCCGGCATCCCGCGCGACGTACAGGAGCGCCTGTTCCAGAATTTGGAAACCTTGCCGATCGATTCCACCCACCGGGGCGCGGGTCTTGGGCTATCTCTGGTCCGTTCGGCCATGAAGTTGCAGGGCGGGGACGTTATGATCGACTCCGAGCCGAACCGGGGTACGGTCGTGACCTGCGTGTTTCCGCTCGCATCGCCAGAAGCCTAGGACACGGCTAAAACAGCAGGATGAGTACGGAAGACAAAAGCTGGGACATCGTCGTCGAGGACGAAGCGGCGACGCAGCGGCTGGCGCGCGATCTCGCCTTCGCCCTGAATCCCGGCGACCTGGTCGCGCTACACGGCGAACTCGGCACCGGCAAATCCGCGCTGGCGCGTGCGATCATCCGCACGCTCGCGCGCGACGAAACGCTCGAAGTGCCAAGCCCGACCTTCACGCTGATCCAGCTTTACGAACTGCCGCGTTTTCCGGTGGTGCATGCCGACCTGTTCCGGGTCGAGACATTGGCCGAACTTTCCGAACTCGGTTGGGAAGAAGCCTCCGCCGGAGCGGCCGTGCTGGTGGAATGGCCGGAGCGCGCGGGCGCATTGCTGCAAGCCGACCGCCTCGACGTCTATCTCGAACTCGCGCCCGACATGGGACCGGAGTGCCGCGTGATCCGCATCACGGGGCGCGGACAATGGGCGGAACGGCTTACACGACTGCGCGCCGAACATGCGCTGCTGGAAGCCTCCGGCTTCCACGACGCCGTGCGCGAACATATTCAGGGCGACGCCTCGACCCGGCGTTACGAGCGGCTTCGGCGCGAAGGCGGCGGCACCGCAATCCTGATGAAAGCGCCCGCCAGCAAGGACGGCCCGCCGGTACGGCAAGGCCGGACCTACGGCGAAATCGCGAAGCTCGCGCAGAACATCGAACCCTTCGTCGCATTCTCGCGCGGCCTGCGCGCACGCGGATTTTCCGCGCCGGAAATTTATTCAGCCGACCTGCATAACGGCCTCCTGCTGATCGAAGACCTCGGCACCGACGGCATCGCCTTCGGCGATCCGTTGCAACCCGACGAGGAGCGTTACGGCGCGGCGGTCGATCTGCTCGCCATGCTGCATCTGCAACAGCTTCCGCCAGCGCTCTCGATTGCGCCGCGCTTCGAATATGAAATTCCGCGCTACGACCTCGACGCATTCCTGATCGAAGCCGAACTCCTGCTCGACTGGTACCTGCCCTATCGCGGTGTGAAAACGCAGGACGCCACCGCGCGCGAAATCTTCCGCGCACTGTGGCGCGACGCGCTGGTCGATACGCTGCACGGGCCGGTGACATGGGTGATGCGCGATTATCATTCGCCGAACCTGCTGTGGTTGCCAGAGCGCAGCGGCGTGCAGCGCGTAGGGCTGCTCGACTTTCAGGACGGCTTGCTGGGGCCGCCGGCCTATGACGTCGCCTCGCTCCTGATGGATGCGCGTTGCGACATTCCCGACGAGATGGAAGTGCGCCTGCTATCGCGCTACGCGATGACGATGGCACCGAGCGATCCTTCGTTCGATCCGGCGGCGTTCGCGAAGCACTACGTCACGATGGGCGCGCAGCGCGCGACCAAGATCCTCGGTATCTTCGCGCGGCTCGACATGCGCGACCGCAAACCGCAATACCTGCGGCACATTCCGCGCGTCTGGAGTTACCTGACGCGGACGCTGGAACATCCCTCGCTTTCGGCGCTGAAGGCGTGGTTCTCGATCAACGTGCCGCCGCCGGTGCGCCCGGCGACGGTTTCGCCCGACGAACCCGAACTACCGCTGCTCGACCCGGCGCCGAAGCCGGAATTGCCGAACCCGTGAAGCCCGGCGAAATCAAAACCGCGATGGTGCTCGCGGCCGGATTGGGCACGCGGATGCGCCCGCTCACCGACCACAAGCCGAAGCCGATGGTCGAAGTCGCGGGGAAAACGCTGATCGACCGCGTGCTCGACAAGCTCGCCGAGGCGGGAGCCGAACGCGCCATCGTCAACGTGCATTACTTCGCCGATCTGCTGGAAGCACATCTCGCACAGCGCACCTCGCCTGCAATCGAAATCTCCGACGAACGCGACGTGCTGCTCGACACCGGCGGCGGCGTGGTGCGCGCTTTGCCGAAACTCGGCGGCGCGCCGTTCTTCTCGGTGAACTCCGATACGATCTGGATCGAAGGCGCGACGCCGAACTTCATTCGTCTCGGCGAAGCGTTCGACGCGGATAAAATGGACGTGCTGCTGCTGCTCGCACCGAGCGCGGGAGCCATCGGTTATCACGGGCGCGGCGACTTCCACATGGATGCGGACGGCAAGCTGACCCGCCGCGGCGAGAACGAGGTCGCGCCGTTCGTCTTCGCGGGCGCGGCGGTGCTTACGCCGAAGGTATTCGGGGATGCGCCGCGTGGCGCATTCTCGCTGAACCGCACATTCGATTCCGTGGCCGCCACGGGACGTTTATACGGATTGCGCCTCGACGGGCTGTGGATGCATGTCGGTTCGCCCGACGCAATCGCGCAGGCAGAGGATGCGATCCGCGCCGCCAGCGAGTAATCTCGCGATTCCATGCGGCCCACTCCCCGCGTCTTCACCATTCCGCCTACCGCGCCGTTCCTGCGGACGCTTGCCGATGCCGTGCTCGACGGGCGCGTGGTGCCGGGTTTCGCGCCACGCCATGCGCCGGAAACCTTAAGCGACGCGACCATCTTTCTTCCAACCCGCCGCGCGGCCGGCGAACTCGCGGATGCGTTTCTGGAATCGCTCGGCACGAACGCGGCGTTGCTGCCGCGCATCGTCCCGCTCGGCGACGTGGACGAGGATGCGCTCGCCTTCGACTTCGACGGGCTGGAGCCGCTCGCGCCCGCGGTTTCCTCGGCGCAACGGAGGCTCGCGCTCGCCAACCTGATCTCGCGCTTCGCGGAAAGCCAGCCCGGTCTTTTGCCCGGATCGCCCGCCGCCGCCATCGCGCTCGCCGACGAACTCGCGCACCTGATCGACGACTTCATCACCGCGGGCTTGCCGTTCGACGCGCTGAAAGAAGCGGTGGACGGCGAATACGACAAATACTGGGAACGCTCGCGCCTGTTCCTGCGGCTCGCGGGCGACGGCTGGAATAATTTTCTTTCCGAGAATGGCATGATGGACGCGGCCGCGCGCCGCGATGCCCTGCTCGCGCACGAAGCCGCGCGCCTCGCGGGCGGAGGCGGCGGCCCGGTGATCGCCGCAGGCTCCACCGGCACGCTGCCGAAGGTCGCGGAACTGTTGCGCACGGTTGCGCTGCGCACGAACGGTGCGGTCGTGTTGCCGGGCCTCGACCAGATCATCGACGACAATGCCTTCGCCGCCATCGGCGCGGAAGACGAGCCGCTGCCCGGCCATCCGCAATTCGGCTTGAAGCGGCTGATCGAGAAGATCGGAATTGCACGAAGCGCGGTGGAACCGCTCGGCGTTCCGGTCGCGCCCCTGCGCGAGCAACTACTCTCGCGCGCGTTTCGGCCGCCGGTTTCCGCGGATAATTTTCCGGCACTCTCTCCAGATGTGTTGCGCGGCATCACCGTGATCGAAGCATCGGACGCGCGTGAGGAAGCGCTTGCCATCGCGATCGTGCTCCGCGAAACGCTGGCGCTATCCGGGAAGACCGCGGCGCTCGTCACGCCCGACCGCGCGCTGGCGCGGCGCGTCTGTGCCGAACTCGCCTACTGGGACATCGAAGCCTACGATTCCGCAGGCGTGCCGCTCGCGGAAACCGAGGCAGGCCGTTTCGCGCGGCTCGTTGCGGAAGCCGCACTGGAAGACACCGCACCGTCCACGCTGCTCGCGCTGCTGCGCCACCCGGCGATGGACGAGCGCTTTCAGGAACCGCATGTCGACGCGCTCGAAATCGCGGCGCTGCGCGGCGGACGCCCGGCCGGCGGCGTGCGCGGCTTGCAGGCCGCCATCGCAGGATGGAAGGCGCAGGATATTCACCGCTTCGATGCGCGCAGCCGTCTCCTGACGGAAGAAGACTGGGCGAATGCCGCGGCCCTTGCAAAAGAATTGGCGGATGCCCTCGCGCCGCTCACGGCGCTGCATGGAACGTGCGATTTTGCGCCTGTCGCCACCGCGCACCGGGAAGCGATCACGAAAATCGCACCAAGATTCTTCGATGAAGGCGAAGACGCGGAAGCGCTGCTGGCCCTGTTCGATGAACTGATCGCGGCAGGGAGCGCGAGCGCCCCCATGACGCTCGCCGAATATGCCGACGCGCTGCCCGCGCTGTTGCGCGACCGCACGGTGCGGACCGCCGCGCGCGGCGATGCGCGCATCCGGATTCTCGGCCCGCTGGAATCGCGCATGATCGCGGTCGACCGCATGGTGCTCGGCGGTTTGTGCGAAGGCGTGTGGCCGCCGGAAGCGCATAGCGACGCATGGCTGAACCGGCCAATGCGCCGCAAGCTCAAGCTCGACCTGCCGGAGCGCCGCATCGGTCTATCAGCACATGACTTCGTACAAGCCGCGGGCGGAGTGGAAGTCTTCTTCACCCGCGCGCGCAAGCAGAATGGTGTCGAGACCATCGCCTCGCGCTTCGTGCAGCGGCTCGCGGCGGCGGCTCCGCTGGTAGATAAAAAGAAAAGCTGGGACAAGACGCTGCAACGCGGCGAACGTTATCTGCTTCTCGCGCGCAGCCTCTCCCCGCAGGAGAAAGCCGCTCCCGCTTCCGCGCCGCGGCCGAAGCCGCCGGTCTCCGCGCGGCCGGTTTTCTTCAGCGCAAGCGACGTGCGCGACCTGGTGCGCGATCCCTACACGATCTACGCGAAATACATCCTCGGCTTGCACGCTATCGACCCGGTGGACGACGAGCCGGAAGCAGCGCAGCGCGGCACGCTGATCCACGCGATCCTCGAAAAGTTCACGAAGGAATATCCTTCGGCGCTGCCGGACGATGCGCTGGCGCGCCTTGTCGCGATTGGCGACGCCGAGTTCAAGACGCAGGAAACCAATCCCGTCGCGCGGGCGGTGTGGTGGCCGCGGTTCCTGCGCGCCGCCGAATGGTTCGTCGCATGGGAGCAAAAGCGCCGCGCAGAGATCAGCGCAATTCATACCGAGCAGCGCGGCGAACTGAATTTCCCGATCGGCACGCGCGAATTCACGCTGAGCGCGCGCGCCGACCGCATCGATCTGCGCGCCGGCAACCTCGCCTCCGTGCTCGACTACAAGACCGGCAAGCCGCCAACCATCAAAGAGATGATCGCGGGGTTCGAGCCGCAACTGCCGCTGGAAGCGGCCATCGTTGCAGGCGGGGGGTTCAAGAATGTAGGCGAGCGCAACGTTGCCGAACTCGGCATCGTGCGCCTTTCCGGTAACAAGGAGCCGGGCGATTTCGCCGACTTCGCAAGGAAGATCGAGAAGGATTTCGCCGAAATCGCACAACGGCTGAGGATCGCGCCTCGCGACGGACAGCAGCCGGTCGATGCCGTGGCTGAGGCCGCGTTGCGCGATTTCAAGAAGCTGCTCGCGGAGTATGAATCGGAGGATACGGCTTATCTTTCCACGCCGCGCCCGCAATGGCGCAACGAATACGGCAAGTACGACCATCTCGCGCGCATCAAGGAATGGTCGGAGGACACCGAAGAATGAGCATCGCGCGCACAAGCCCCACGCCGCAGATGCAGGCGTCCGATCCCGCCCATTCGGCGTGGGTGTCCGCCAATGCCGGTTCGGGCAAGACCACCGTGCTTGTGTGGCGCGTCATCCGCCTGTTGCTGGATGGCGTGAAGCCCGCGCGCATTCTCTGCCTCACCTACACGAAGGCGGCGGCTGCCAACATGGCGAACCGCACCCTCTCGACGTTGCGCGACTGGGTGCAACTCGACGACGGAGAACTCGACAAGGAGCTTGCGCGCTTCGATCCGACGCCAGCCAGCGCGGAGCGGCGGCAAAAAGCGCGGCGCCTTTTCGCAGCGGCGCTGGAAACACCCGGCGGGCTGAAGGTGCAGACCATCCATGCCTTCTGCGACAGCGTGCTGCACATGTTTCCGGTGGAGTCGCAGGTGCCGGCAGGCTTCGAGGTGCTCGACGATGCGGGCGAGCGCGACCTGCTGGCACAGGCACGGCTCGATACGCTGGGCGCGGCAGGCGAGCAGCCGGAGAGCGGGCTGGGCCGCGCGCTCTCGCATGTCATCGCGCAGGTGGACGACGACCGCTTGCAGGCCGTGCTGATGGAGGCGGTGCGGGCGCGCGCTTCGCTTTCGCTGGAACGCACCAACGACGAAGCGATTGCGAAGGCGCTGAACGCTTCAAGAGCCGTAGCTGAGATCGAGCACGATATTCTGGACGGCCCGGTTTTTCCGCGCGCCGCATGGAGCGGCACCGCGCAGGAGATGATGGAGCGCTTTGCCGCGAAGGGGAAAGGCAACGCCTTCAAATGCGCAGGGCTGTTTCAGGCCGCGGCGGCGGCCGGCGACAGCGAAGCGTTTGACGCCTATCTCGAAATCTTCGTGACCGGTCAGGGCACGTTAAAGGCGGACGCGACGTTTGGCAGCGAAGCCGACCTCAAGGCCATTCCCGGTCTTCGCGAAAAACTGTTTGCCGAGCGCGAGCGGCTGGAAAGCCTCATCGAACAGCTTCGTGCGGCGCGCGAACGCGAACGCAGCGCCGCGCTGTTCCGGATCGCGGCGGATGTGATCAAGCGCTATGAAGCGGCGAAACAGGCGCGCGGCGTGCTCGATTTCGCCGACCTCGTCACGAAAACGGTCGCGATGCTGGACCGCGAGGAATCCGCCTGGGTGCACTACAAGCTCGACGGCGGCATCGACCATATCCTCGTGGACGAAGCGCAGGACACCAGCCCGGAGCAGTGGCACATCGTCGGCAAGCTCGCGGAGGAATTCTTCGCGGGCAAAGGCGCGTCGGAGAAGCGCCGCACCATCTTCGCGGTCGGCGACGAGAAGCAGTCGATCTTTAGCTTTCAGGGCGCGGACCCGGCGCGCTTCGCGGAAGAACGCGCGGGCTTCCAGTCGCGGATCGCAGCAGCGGGACAAGAGCTGCTGGTGCCGCGGCTGAACGAATCCTATCGTTCGGTGCCCGCCGTGCTCGGTGCGGTCGATCTCGTATTCAAGGACGAGAGCCGCTGGCAAGCGCTCGGCGGAGAAGAGCCGTTGCATGAGGCGATCCGCAAGAAAGCGCCGGGCCGCGTCGAGATATGGCCCTGCATGGCGTGGGGTGTGCAGGAAGAAGACGAATCGGCCTGGCAGAAGCCGCTCGATTCCGTGCCTGAATCCAGTTCGCATGTGCGCCTCGCGAACGCGATCGCGAAAGCCATTCACGAATGGAAAAAAGACGGCGGCCTCACCGTCGGCGAAGTGGACCGCATCACGCGCGAAGAAAAATCCCGCCCGGTGCGCGACGGCGACATCATCATCCTCGTCCAGAAGCGCGGCCCACTGTTCGATACGATCCTGCGCACGCTGAAGGGCAGCGGTATCCGCGTCGCGGGCGCGGACCGCCTGCAACTCACCGAGCACATCGCGGTCATGGACCTGATGGCGCTGGGCGACGCGCTGCTGCTGGAGAGCGACGACCTGCAACTTGCCTGCGCGCTGAAAAGTCCGCTGTTCGGATTTTCCGACGACGACCTGTTCGCGCTCGCGCACGAACGGAAAAGTACGCTGATCGAAGCGCTGCGAACGAGTAGCGCGGCGCGTTACCGCGAAGCAGCGGCGCTGCTCGACCGCTGGCGGCAGGAAGCGCGGCACCTGAAGCCGTTCGATTTCTATTCGCGCGTGCTCGGCCGCGACGGCGGGCGCAATCGCATGATCGCGCGGCTCGGCGAAGAAGCGGCCGATGCGCTCGATGAGTTCCTTTCACGCGCGCTCGGCTACGAAGCGCTGGAAACGCCCTCCCTGCAAGGCTTTCTCGGCTTCCTGCGCCGCGCAGGCGCGGAGGTGAAGCGCGACCTCGAAGCGGGCGGCGATGCGGTGCGCGTGATGACCGTGCATGGCGTGAAGGGTCTGGAAGCGCCGGTCGTGATCCTCGCCGAAACCACCGCGGTTCCGGCTCCGCAGAATGCACCGAAACTGGTTCGCGCGGGCGGCGATAACGGCGCCTTCGTCTGGGCAACAGGCAACAAGACCGAAGCCTCGCTGATCATGGAAGCCGCCAAAATCGCGGCCGGACGAAAGCGCAGCGAAGAATACGAGCGCCTGCTCTATGTCGCGCTCACGCGCGCAAAGGACGTGCTGGTCGTCTGCGGTGCGCTGAAAAAGAATCGCGACAAGGCCGAAGAAGGATCGTGGTTCGATCTGGTCTGGAACGCGCTCGCGGAAGACCAGCATGCCCGCCCCATGCAGGCAGCGTATCATCCAGAAAAAATCATCCTTTGGGGCCAGCCGCTGGAGCCGCTGCCGCGCGCGGAGGACACGCCGCGGTCCGCGCAGGCCCTCCCCGATACGCCATGGCTGCACGCGAAACCTTCCGCGCCGGTTTCGCGGCGGCGCGTGCTGCGGCCTTCGCATCTGCTCGAAACGGAAAGCAGCGCACGCGAAAGAATCCCGCCGCGCGAAAAGGGCGGCCTCGCGCGCGGCATCCTCGTGCATCGCCTGCTGCAATCGCTCCCCTCGCTCCCACCGGCGGAACGCCAAGCCGCAGGCCGCCGCTATCTCGCGGCCGCCGCCGCACATCTCGACGAGGCGGCGCGCGAGCTTCTGCTTGCGGAGAGCCTTGCCGTGATCGCGCATCCGCTATGCGCGGAACTGTTCGGCGCGGGCAGCCGCGCGGAAGCGGAATGCGTTGCGCGCATCGTCAGAGAAAACGAAACGCTGGAAATCCCCGCGCGGATCGACCGGCTGCTGGTGACGGCGACGCAGATCACGCTTGCGGATTTCAAATCCGACCAGCGCATCCCCGATCGCGCGGACGCCGTGCCAACGCGCTATCAGGCGCAGCTTGCCGCCTATCGTGAAGCCATGCGCGCCGCCTTTCCGGGCCGGGCCGTGCGCTGCATTCTGATCTATACGGGCGGGCCGCGCGTGATCGAAGTCCCTGAATCCGCTCTCGATTCCGCCTGGGCCAAAGTTCAGGCGCATGGCGGCGGCGCGTTCTCCTGATCGTGTCTTGACCCTCACGACCCCGGAACCTACCTATGCCTTTCACAAGGGATTTCTCCCGATTCCCCTTCCATTGATGAGGTCCGCCATGGCCGGAGTCGCCAAAGTTTCCGATGCTTCTTTCGAAGCCGATGTAATCAAGTCGAACGAGCCGGTCCTCGTGGACTTCTGGGCCGAGTGGTGCGGACCCTGCCGCCAGATCGCGCCCGCGCTGGAAGAAATCGCCGGCGCCGGCAGCAAGGTGAAGATCGTCAAGCTCAACGTAGACGAGAACCCGGAAGTCGCGTCGAAGTACGGCATCATGTCGATCCCGACCTTGATGATCTTCAAGAACGGCGAAATGGCCTCGCGCCTGATCGGCGCCTATCCGAAGGCGAAGATCGAACAGTGGATCTCGACCACGGTCTGATCCGCAGCGAGAACCGAAGACAATAAAAAAACGCCGCCCTTTTCGGGCGGCGTTTCGTTTTATCGCGGCGGCGTTTCGTTCGCGGCGAGAACCGCGCCCGCGAGATAGAGCGAACCGCTGATGAGCACGCGTGGCGGAACGGGAAGATCAAGCGAGGCGACGCGCGCAAGCGCATCCTCCACGTCCTTCGCGGCCTCCCCGGCAATGCCCGCGCTGCGCGCGGCAGCGACAATCTCGCTCGCGGGCCGCGAGGCTTCGCCCGGCGGCGACACGCCGAACACATAACGGGCCAGCCCGGAGAAGCGCGCGAGAAAGTCGTCCGCGCTTTTCGTGTTCAGCATGCCGACGATGAGAACCAGCGGGCGCGGCACGCGCTCTTCCAGTTCTCCCGCGGCGTGGGAAACGGCTTCGCCGCCCGCGGCGTTGTGCCCGCCGTCGAGCCAGAGTTCGGAGCCGGAAGGAAGAAGCGCTGCGAGCTTGCCGCCGGAAAGATTCTGCATCCGCGCCGGCCAGTCGGCCTTCTGCAACCCGGCTTCGATCGCGGACGGAAGGATGCCGAGCTGCGGCAGGCAGCGCAGCGTTGCGATAGCCGTGCCTGCGTTCTCGATCTGGTGGCGGCCGAACAGGCGGGGCTTCGGCAGATCGAGCAGCCCGGACTCGTCCGCATACACCAGCCGTCCGCCCTCTTCGTGCGCGGACCATTTCTCGCCGCAAATGAACGGCTTCGCGCCCGCGCGCGATGCCGCGCGTTCCATCACGCGAAGCGCCTCTTCGCTTTGCCGCGCGAGAATTGCAGGCACGCCGCGCTTGAAGATGCCTGCCTTCTCGGCAGCAATTTTTTCGACCGTGTCGCCGAGATATTCGGTGTGGTCGATGGAAACCGGCGTCACCACGGTCGCGAGCGGTTGCGCGATCACATTGGTCGCGTCGAGACGGCCGCCAAGGCCGACTTCAAGCAACAGCACGTCCGCGGGCGTGCGCGCGAACAGAAGGAATGCCGCCGCCGTCGTGATCTCGAAAAACGTGATTTCATGGCCCGCGTTGGCGCGCTCGGTTTCTTCCAGCGCAGCCGCCAATGCCGTATCGCTCACCAGTTCGCCCGCAAGGCGGATGCGCTCGTGGAAACGCACCAGATGCGGCGAAGTATAAGTGTGAACGCGCTTGCCCGACGCTTCCAGCATGGCGCGAAGAAAGGCGACCGTCGAACCCTTGCCGTTAGTGCCGCCGACATGGATGACCGGCGGAACGGCGCGCTCCGGGTTGCCGAGCGCGCCCAGCAGGCGGTGCAGGCGGCCGAGCGAAAGATCGATGCGTTTGGGATGAAGCGCACCGAGCCGCGCCAAAACCTGATCGGCGGCGGACCCGTGCGAAGCGGAAGCGTTCACTCTGCCTGGGCCGGAACGGGTACCGGCGCTTCCAGGGCGGGCTGCGCCGGGAACGCTGGCGCTTTCATCAACATGCGGCACAGGCGCGAGAGCGTTTTGCGCATCTCGTGGCGATGCACGACCATATCGACCATGCCGTGGTCGCGGAGATATTCGGCGCGTTGGAAGCCTTCCGGCAATTTCTCGCGGATGGTCTGCTCGATCACGCGCGGGCCGGCGAAACCGATCAGCGCGCCCGGCTCCGAAATCTGGATATCGCCGAGCATCGCGTAGGACGCGGTGACGCCGCCGGTCGTCGGGTTGGTCAGCACGACGATGTAGGGCTTTTTCGCTTCACGCAGCTTCTGCACCGCGACCGTGGTGCGCGGCATCTGCATGAGCGAAAGAATCCCCTCCTGCATGCGCGCGCCGCCGCTCGCGACGAAGAGAATGAACGGCGTCTGTTTTTCTACCGCGGTGTCGAGGCCTTTAATCACGGCTTCGCCTGCCGCCATGCCGAGCGAGCCGCCCATGAAATCGAAATCCTGCGCGGCGGCGACAACCGGAAGGCCGTCGAGCTTGCCGAAGCCGATCTTCACCGCGTCCTTCATGCCGGTTTTCGTGCGCGCATCCTTGATGCGGTCGGTGTAACGGCGCTCGTCGCGGAATTTCAGCGGGTCGGCGGGAACGTCCGGCACCGCCACGTCGAGCCAGGTTTCGTTGTCGAAGGTCGCCTTGAGGCGCGCGTTGGCGCCCATGCGCATGTGATAGTTCGAGCCGGGAATCACCCACTGGTTCGCTTCCACATCCTTGTGAAAAACGAGCTGGCCCGTTTCCGGGCACTTGATCCAGAGATTCTCCGGTACCTCGCGGCGCGAGAGAAACGAGCGAATCTTGGGGCCGACGTTCGAAATCCAGTTCATGACCGGGTCTCCGGAAACTTGGTTCGCGCTTCTTATAGCGGGAAGCGTGGCAAAATTACTCCGCCGCCTTGCGGCGGGCCGAGCGCACGCCTTCGGCGAGCGCGGAGGTGAGGTCGGTAACGGCTTTCACGGTTTTTGCCGTTGCCTTGCCGTTGCCGTCGAGGCTGGTGCGCACCGCCTCCACCAGCGCCGAGCCGACCACGGCCGCATCGGCGCCCATCGCAACCGCGCGCGCGTGTTCCGGCGTTTTCAGGCCGAAGCCCACCGCGATGGGAAGTTGCGTATGGCGCTTGATGCGTGTCACCGCCTCGATCACCTTCGGCGTGTCGGGCGTCGCTGCGCCGGACACACCGGCAATCGAAACGTAATAGACGAAGCCGGACGTATTCTTCAGCACCGCAGGCAGGCGCTTGTCGTCGGTGGTCGGCGTCGAGAGGCGGATGAAGTTGATGCCCGCCTTCATCGCGGGAAGGCAAAGTTCCTCGTCTTCCTCCGGCGGCAGGTCGACGACGATCAGTCCATCGACACCGGCGGCCTTCGCGTCGCCGAGGAATTTTTCCACGCCATAGACGTAGATGGGATTGTAGTAGCCCATCAGCACGATCGGCGTCTCGTTATCCTGTTCGCGGAACGCGCGGACCATCTGGATCGTCTTCTTCAGCGATTGTCCCGCCGCAAGCGCGCGCAAGGACGAAGCCTGAATCGGCGGACCGTCTGCCATCGCGTCGGTGAAGGGAACGCCGAGTTCGATCACGTCCGCGCCCGCCTTCGGAAGCGCCTTCACGATGGCGAGCGAAGTTTCGTAATCGGGATCGCCCGCGGTCACGAAGGTGACGAGGCCGGCGCGGCCTTCGGCGGAAAGCGCCTTGAAGCGCGCATCGATACGGGTCGCGGTCATTTCGGCGGAATCGCTTTCGATAGAATTTCGCGCACCACCTTGTCGGGGCAGCGCACCGGATAGGTCACGAACGACACCGGCTGCTTGGTTTCGCGGTCGATGAAGCTGGTAGTGACTTTTATATAGTCGCCGTCGCGCTCGAACTTGCTTTCCTCGCGCAACGGAAAGCGGCGCCGGTTGTCGGTTTCCTCGCCGGTGCAGAGCGCGGTCTGCTTCTGCACGTCGAACGCACAGGTGCCGTTGGTATCGACCGAAAGTTTTTTCTTCATGCGCCCGGCGGGCTGGTTCAGCAGCGTGAAGAAACCGCCATCCGCGAAATGCATCGCGAAACCGGACCAGCAGAAGGCTTCCACCGTCGCGGGCGCGATCTTCTCGCTTGGGTAGACCCACGCGCCTTCCTTGATGGGATTATCCTTGAACGGTTCCTGCGCGTGGCCAAGCGCGGCGGCCGCAGCCGTCATCGCAAGCGAGAGTGCTATCTTCGGCAGCGCGCGTTTCATGCGTTGTTCTTCAGGTACGACGCGACGGAGGCGAGGTCCTTGTCGCCGCGGCCTGACATGTTCACGACGATCAGGTGGTCCTTCGGCTTGTTCTGCGCGAGTTCTTCGAGCTTCGCAAGCGCGTGCGACGGCTCCAGCGCGGGAATGATGCCTTCGAGCCGCGAGCAAAGCTGGAAGGCCTTGAGCGCCTCGTCGTCGGTCGCGGAAAGATATTTCACGCGGCCGATTTCGTGCAGCCAGGAATGTTCGGGGCCGATGCCGGGATAATCGAGGCCCGCCGAGATGGAATGCGCTTCCTCGATCTGCCCGTCTTCATTCATGAGCAGATAAGTGCGGTTGCCGTGCAGCACGCCGGGGCGGCCGCCCGCGAGCGACGCCGCGTGCTGCTTGTCGAGGCCATGGCCCGCGGCTTCGACGCCGTAGATCGCGACATCGGTATCATCGAGGAACGGATGAAACAGGCCCATCGCGTTGGAGCCGCCGCCGATGCAGGCGAGCAGCGAATTGGGGAGACGGCCTTCCATCTCCATCATCTGCGTGCGCGTCTCGTCGCCGATCACGCACTGGAAGTCGCGCACCATCGCGGGATAGGGATGCGGACCAGCGACCGTGCCGATGCAATAGAAGGTATCGTGCACGTTCGTGACCCAGTCGCGGAGCGCCTCGTTCATCGCGTCTTTGAGCGTCTTGGAACCGCTGGTGACGGGGCGCACTTCCGCGCCCAGCGCGCGCATGCGCAGCACGTTCGGCTCCTGCCGCGCGACGTCTACCTCGCCCATGAACACCACGCATTGCAGGCCGAACTTCGCGCACAGCGTCGCGGTGGCGACACCATGCATGCCCGCGCCGGTCTCCGCGATGACGCGCGGCTTCTGCATGCGCTTCGCCAGCATGATCTGGCCGAGCACGTTGTTCACCTTGTGCGCGCCGGTGTGGTTCAGGTCTTCGCGCTTGAAAAAGATTTTCGCGCCGCCGTAATGCGCGGTCATGCGCTCGGCGAAATAGAGCGGGCTGGGGCGGCCGACGAAATGCTTGAGATGGTAATCCATCTCCTTCTTGAACGCCGGGTCCCGCTTCGCTTCCTCGTAAGCCTTCTCCAGATCGAGCACGAGCGGCATCAGCGTTTCCGCGACGAAGCGGCCGCCGAAAATGCCGAAGTGGCCGCCCGCGTCGGGACCGCTACGCAGGGAATTGGGACGAACGTTCACGAGGCGCGCTCCATGACAGATGCGCGGGCCGCGCGCACGAACGAGATGATCTTGTTGCGGTCCTTCACGCCGGGCGCGCTTTCGACGCCGGACGAAACATCGACGCCGTCGGGCCGCGCGATGCGGATCGCCTCCGCGACGTTCTCCGGATCGAGGCCGCCGGAAAGCATCATCGGCGTTTTCCGCGGCGCATTCTTCAGGAGCGACCAGTCGAAAGCGACGCCGTGGCCGCCGGGGCGGGTCGCATCCTTCGGCGGCTTCGCGTCGTAGAGCATCCAGTCGGCTTCGTACTTCGCGGCGAGGTCGAGATCGCGCGCGTTCGAAACGCCGAGCGCCTTCATCACCGGCACGCCGTAGCGGGCGCGCAGTTCGCGCACGCGAGCCGGGGTCTCCTTGCCGTGCAGTTGCAAGAGATCGGGCGCGGCGTGTTTCATGATGAGGTCGAGCGCGGCGTCGTCGGCATCCACGGTCAGCGCCACCACTTTCGCCTTGCCACGCGCGCGCGAAGCCAGCGACGCCGCTTCGAGCGGCGCGACATTGCGCGGACTGGGACCGAAGAAGACGAGGCCGGTCATGTCCGCGCCCGCTTCGAGCGCGGCTTCCATCGCGGCCAAGTCCTTGATCCCGCAGATTTTGACGATCATGCCCGTTCCGATGCCACGGCCCGCCAGTCCTGTCTACGGATCGGCAAAAAGCCTAGGATTCAGGAGAGCTTACGCCAGACCAGCATGGCGGCGGCAAGGTCCTCGATCGCGGTGCCGACCGACTTGAAGAGGGTGATTTCGTCCGCCCGCGCGCGGCCTTTCGCCTGCCCGCGGCAGAGTTCGAACAGGTCGGCCTTTACGGCATCTTCCTTCAAAATCCCGGCGGCCATCGGCATCACGAGATCGCCCGCTTCCTTGAGCGCGCCGCGGCGGGTATCGACATAGATGCTGGCGCGGCGGATGGCGGCATCGTCCGCCTCGCGCGCGTTCGGCCGGAACGCGCCGACCAGATCGAGGTGAGCGCCTTCCTTCAGCCAGTCGCCGGAGACGACGGGAGTTTGCGAGAGCGTGATGCAGGTCACGATGTCGGCGTGGCGCGCTGCACGTTCGCGGTCGCCGACAACTTCCACCGCGAACGTCTCGTTCGCAAGTTCTTTGGCGAGTACTTCCGCGCGCTCCGGCGTGCGATTCCAGATCGAGACTTTTTTTATGGGACGCACGGCGGCATGGGCGCGCGCAAGATACGGTGCGAGCGCACCTGCGCCGATGAGCAGCAAATGCGAGGCATCCTCGCGCGCGAGATACTTCGCAGCAAGCGCGGAAGCCGCAGCCGTACGCCACAAGGTCAAGCGGTGGCCGTCGATGGTGACGAGCGGCTCGCCGGTGTCGCCGGACATCAGGAGATAGGTGCCCGCGACCGAGCCGATATTCTTCGCGAGGTTGCCGGGGAAGACGGTCACGGTCTTGGTGCCGAGGAACGCGCCGTCCTTTTCTTTCGTCCACGCGGGCATCAGCAGCAGCGCGGCCTCGCCGTCATCGCGGGCGATGGCATGGTGATGCCGGAGCGGCGTTTCGATGTCGGCACGGAACGCCGAGTGGAGCGCATCGATCAGCGCAGGGAAGTCGAGAACGGCGTCGATCTCGCGGGCGGAAACGACCCGCATTTGGTCCGCGTGCATATTCAGCGGAGCGCGACTTCGCGGCTGCGGGATTCGGATGCGGGGCCGCGGAGGAATTCCTCGTTGCGCGCCTGCAATTCCTTCGCCTCGCGCTCGGCGGAGCGCGCGCGATGACGCCAGCGCATCCGGCCGATCCCGGCGGCAGCGCCGCCGATCACCACGCCCAGCACGACCGCGAGCAACAGCGCGACGAACAGCGGTATCTTGATCGCGAACGCAGGCGATTCAGGGGAGAACGGATCGATCGAAAGCGTCACCGGCGCGCGATTGGCCACTGCGAGCAGCACAAGCGCGATGCCCAGCGGAATCAGCAACAGCCAGCGAAACAGATTTCGCATTCGATCAGGCCCGGAAAAGAGACGAACGAATCAGCAAATTACTTGCGCATCACTTGCGCGGCGCCTGCGGCTTGTTCAGCCGGTCGCGCATTTCCTTGCCCGTCTTGAAATAGGGCACGACCTTTTCCTGCACCTTCACCTGCGCGCCGGTGCGCGGGTTGCGCCCCACGCGCGCGGGCCTGTTCTTGACCGAGAACGCGCCGAAGCCGCGCAACTCGACGCGATCGCCGCGCGCCAGCGCGACCGTGATCTCGTCGAGAATCGCATCGACGATGTTCTCGACGTCGCGTTGATAGAGATGCGGATTCGCGGTGGAGATTCTCTGCACCAGTTCCGACTTGATCATCGAAATATCAGCCCGCCGCTATAAACCTGCCGGTCGAAAATCGTGCCCGGCGAAATCGAAAAAGCCGAACAATCAAAAAGACTTGGCTCAGGTCAGTTCGCGATTTGAGGGTGCCAGAGGGCCAATAGCCCGTCAAGTTGCGCCTGCGCTGCGGCGCGCAAGACGCCTTCGTTCGCAAGTGCCGCGGCCAGCGACGACAATCCGAGCGAATCCGCGAACGGCGCAAGCGCGCCGAGCCAGCGGAACTCGGAGCCGGCGGTCGTGACCCGCCAGTCACGCGCCTTCAAATCTTTCGATACTTTCTTGTTCTTCTCCAGCCATTCGCGCGCGGACTTCTCGTCGCCGATCTCGTCGATGAGACGCAGCGGTAACGCCTGCGAAGCCGTGAACACGCGGCCGTCCGACGCCTTCAGGAGCGTCGCGTTGTCGAGCGCGCGGCGCTCCTGCACCAGCGACTTGAACCAGGTGTAGTTGTCCTCGACCAGCGCGCGGATCGCAGCCTGCGCTTCCGGCGGGGTCGGTTCCACGCCGCTCGGCATGGCTTTCAGCGGCGTCGAGCGGATCGCCTCGACATTCACGCCGACATTCTTGAGCAGGCCGGACAGGTTCGGATACTGGAAGATCACGCCGATGGAACCGACGATCGCGCCGCGCGGCGCGAAGATGCGGTCCGCGCCCATCGCGGCGATATACGCGCCAGAGGCGGCGGTGCCTTCGACCACCGCGACCACCGGCTTCTTCGCCGCCAGCTTGCGGAGCGCATTATAGAGTTGCTCGGAGCCGGCGACGGTGCCGCCGGGGCTGTCGATCACGAGGATCACCGCCTGCGCGCCGGACTTCTCGATCTCCTCGAGCAGTTCCACGCGCTTCTTGTCGTTGCGGATCAACCCGCCGATGGTGACGCGCGCGACATGCGCGCTCGACTTCTCGACGTAGTTGGCGCCGCCATAGGCGGCCCACAGTCCCGCCAGCGCGAACAGAAGCGCGGCAACGCCGAGCACCCGCCAGAAAGTCACCTTGCGGCGCATGCGGCGGCGGTCCATTGCGTGATCGACATTGAGCGTCATTGATCTCTCCAGAAGGCGGGTTCGCGCGAAACTTACAATGGCAGGGGACGATTCAACGGTGAGGCATTCAAAAAGCAGTTAACGGCGGGATTTTGTCCCGCCGTTAACAAGCCGTTTGCCAAGCTGGAAGCGTAGAAGGCTTACTTGTTGCCTTCGCGCTGCTTCAGCGCGGTGCCGAGGATGTCGCCGAGCGTCGCGCCCGAATCGGACGATCCGTACTGCGCCACGGCTTCCTTTTCTTCCGCGATCTCGAGCGCCTTGATCGACACGCCGACCTTGCGGGCCTTCTTGTCGAACAGGGTGACGCGGGCATCGACCTTCTCGCCGACGGCGAAGCGCTCGGGGCGCTGGTCGTTGCGGTCACGCGCCAGATCGGAGCGCTTGATGAAGGCGGTCATGTCGGTATCGACGATCTTCACTTCGATGCCGCCGTCGTTCACCGCCGTCACCTCGCAGGTGACGACCGCGCCCTTCTTGAGATCGCCGGCTTCCGCGAACGGATCGCCTTCGAGCTGCTTGATGCCGAGCGAGATGCGCTCCTTCTCGACGTCCACATCGAGCACCACCGCCTTCACGCGGTCGCCCTTCTTGAACTCCTCGATGACCTGCTCGCCCGGACGGTTCCAGTCGAGGTCCGAGAGATGAACCATGCCGTCCACGTCGCCGTCGAGGCCGACGAACAGACCGAACTCGGTCTTGTTCTTGACCTCGCCTTCGACGGTGGAGCCTTGCGGGTGCTTCTCGGAGAAGGCTTCCCACGGGTTCGCCATGGTCTGCTTGAGGCCGAGAGAAATGCGGCGCTTGACCGGATCGACTTCGAGGATCTGCACTTCGACTTCCTGCGAGGTCGAGACGATCTTGCCCGGATGCACGTTCTTCTTGGTCCACGACATTTCGGAAACGTGGACCAGGCCTTCGATGCCCGGCTCCAGTTCGACGAACGCGCCGTAGTCGGTGATGTTGGTGACACGGCCCTTCATGCGCGCGCCGACCACGAACTTGTCGGAGATGTTCTCCCACGGATCGCCCTGCAACTGCTTCATGCCGAGCGAGATGCGGTGGGTTTCGTGGTTGATCTTGATGATCTTGACTTTCACCGACTGGCCGATGGTGAGCACGTCCGTCGGATGGTTCACGCGGCGCCAGGCGATGTCGGTGACGTGCAGCAGGCCGTCGATGCCGCCGAGGTCAACGAACGCACCGTAGTCGGTGATGTTCTTCACGACGCCGTCGATCACCTGACCTTCTTCCAGCGAGGACACCAGTTCCTGACGCTGGCCGGCGCGGGTTTCTTCCAGCACGGTGCGGCGCGAGACGACGATGTTGCCGCGGCGGCGATCCATTTTCAGAATCTGGAACGGCTGCGGGTTGTGCATCAGCGGGCCGACGTCGCGGATCGGACGGATGTCCACCTGCGAGCGCGGCAGGAACGCAACCGCGCCGTCGAGATCGACGGTGTAGCCGCCCTTGACCGAATTGAAGATGACGCCCGAAACCTTCTCGTTGTTGTTGAAGGCCTTCTCGAGCTTGCCCCAGCTCTCTTCGCGGCGCGCCTTGTCGCGCGAGAGAACCGCTTCGCCGAGCGCGTTCTCGACGCGGTCGAGGAACACTTCGACTTCGTCGCCGACCTTGATGTCGGCGCCGCGGCCATGGCCGCCAAATTCGCGGAGCGGGATGCGGCCTTCGGTTTTGAGGCCGATGTCGATGACGGCGATGTCCTTCTCGATGCCGACGACTTTGCCCTTGACGACGGAACCTTCCATCACGTCGTTGCGGGTGAACGACTCTTCGAGCATCGCGGCAAAATCTTCGCGGCTCGGGGTCTTGGTAGCGGTAGCAGCAGCTTTAGCCATTCTCTTTCCTAAACGTAGATGCGCCGGACTGGTGTGGTTGGCGTCTCAAGGCACACGGGCCTTGGGCCGAAAGCCCAAGGCATCCCCGGCATGAGCCGGAGCCGGCGCGGGTTCGCCGTGCAAATCGAGACGATGTTGAATTCGAGGCCGGGGAATTCGTGGCCTTCGCGCGAAAGACGGGGCGGGCAATCCTCCAGATGACAGCCGCGATTTCAGGATCGCGACCGGCCCGCCCGGGATGCTTCCACGATGGAAAGGGCCGCCCGGAACGCGGCCTCTATATCCAAGTCGGTGGTATCCAGCAAGACAGCGTCCGGGGCCGGTGTCAGGGGGGCGATGGAGCGCCCGGAATCGCGCTCATCCCGCTTTCTGATGTCCGCGATCACCTCGCAATACTCGGTGGGCTGCCGCCGCGTAGCGAGTTCGATGTGGCGGCGTTTCGCGCGGACTTCCGGCGAGGCCGTGACGAACAGTTTCACGTCCGCATGGGGCGCGATCACGGTTCCCGTATCGCGCCCGTCCAGCACGGCGCCGCCCGGCTGGCGCGCGAAGTCCTGCTGCATCTTCAGGAGCGCGGCGCGGACGCCCGGCATCGCGGCGACGCGGGATGCCGCCTCGCCGATTTCGTCGGAGCGCAGCTTGTCGTGGTCGATTTTGAAAAGATCGAGCGCCACCGCGATTTCTTCCGCCGCCTTCGCGTCGTCGAGCGCATGGCCGGACTCGATCATGAGAAAGCCGACGCCGCGATAGAGCAGCCCGGTATCGAGATGCGGCAGCCGATAATGCGCGGCCAGCCTGCGCGCGAGCGTGCCTTTGCCCGACGCAGCCGGACCATCGACGGTGACGATCACGAGATTTCCGCGCCGAGGCGGCGCATGTTGCCGGTGAAATCCGGGAAGCTGGTGGCGATGAAAGTGCCGTCATCCACCTGCACGGGCTTGTCGCTGGCAAGTCCCATCATCAGGAACGCCATCGCGAGGCGATGATCCATGTGGGTCTTGACCACGCCGCCGCCGGGCGCCGCATGGCCCCGCCCGCCTACCAGGAGATCGTCGCCGAGCGTTTCGCAATCGACGCCGTTCGCGCGCAAGCCGTCGGCGGTGGCGGCGAGACGGTCGGATTCCTTCACGCGCAGTTCGGAAAGCCCGCGCATGCGGGTATCGCCCTTCGCAAAGGAAGCGGCGACGGCCAGCACGATATATTCGTCGATCATGGACGGCGCGCGCGCGGCCGGAACATCCACGCCCTTGAGCGAAGACGTACGCACCCGCAGATCGGCGATGATTTCACCGGCTTCGTCGCGGCGATTCAGTTCCTCGATGTTCGCGCCCATCTCGCGGAGCGTCTCGACCAGTCCGGCGCGCAGCGGATTGAGCAGCACGTTTTCGAGCACGATGTCGGATCCCGGCACGATCAGCGCCGCGACCATCGGGAACGCAGCGGAAGAAATATCGGCAGGCACGACGATCTTTTGCGGCTTCAGTTCGGGTCGTCCGCGCAGCCTGACCTTGCGGCCATGTTCGCCGTGTTGCTCGCTTGAAATCTTCGCGCCGAAATGGGCGAGCATCCGCTCGGTATGGTCGCGGGTCGCTTCCTTCTCGATCACGGTGGTTTCGCCATCCGCGCAAAGCCCGCACAACAAGACCGCGGATTTGATCTGCGCGGAGGCGACCGGCGTCTCGTAGGTGATCGGAATCACTTCGCGCGCGCCGCGCAGACGAAGCGGCAGCCTGCCGCCTTCGGCTTGCTCTACCGTCTCCGCGCCCATCTGCATCAGCGGGTCGAGGATGCGGCGCATCGGGCGCTTGCGCAGCGACGCGTCGCCGTCGAATACCGCCTCGAACGGATGGCCGGCGACGACCCCCATCGCGAGGCGGCTGCCGGTTCCGGCATTGCCGAAATCGAGCGCGTCGCGTGGCGGCAACAGCGTACCGACACCGAGGCCGTTGACGCTCCAGTTGCCGCCGTCATGGCGCTCCACGGTCGCGCCCATCGCGCGCACGGCTTTCGCGGTCGCGATCACGTCCTCGCCTTCGAGCAGCCCGGTAATCTCGGTGCGGCCGACCGTCATCGCGCCGATCAGGAGCGAACGGTGCGAGATCGACTTGTCGCCGGGCACGCGCAGGCGGCCCGTAAGCCCCCGGCTTCTGGCGGCCGACATGGGCTTCAGCGCTGACCCGTGCATCGAGGAATCCGACATGGCGCGGGCTTGCTAGCACATGCGCTTCCGGCCCGTCTCGCTGCCGGAAACGCGATTTTGCGCCCTTGACAGGCTTGGACACGCGGTCCAAGTGAGGCCGCCTTTCCGGATGGATTCAGGAGCGATCGGCGTGGCGAAACCAGAACTCGGCACCAAGCGCGTCTGTCAGAGCTGCGGCGCCAAATTCTACGATCTCTCGAAGGACCCCATCGTGTGCCCGAAATGCGGCACGGTCTATGAGATCATGGCGCCGGTGACGCGCGGCCGGGCTGCCGCGGCGGCAGCCGCCGCCACGGCCTCGCCTGCGATGGCCGACGAGGATGCCGCACCCGCCGGCGCGGAAACGATCTCGCTGGAGGATGCCGACGCGGAAGCGACCGGCAGCAACAAGAAGAACTCCTCGGAAATCGACATCGACACCGACGACGTGGAGGTCGAAGGCGACGACGAGGACGACAACACCTTCCTCGAAACCGACGAGGAAGAAGAAGGCGGCGACGTCTCCGACATCATCGGCGACGGCATCGAGAAGGACGACGAGAGCTAGACGCAGGCTTCCGCCGCCTTGGCTTCGGAAAGCGTTTAGAAGTACAGGTTAAGCGACTACCGCGGACGCAAAGTCCGCGTTCCCAGATCCGGCGCTTCGGAGCCGGATCGAGGCCAGTGGGGCCATAGCTCAGTTGGGAGAGCGCTTGCATGGCATGCAAGAGGTCGGGGGTTCGACTCCCCCTGGCTCCACCATTTCCTCCCGCCGCGGGAAGCGGCACATCCTTCAGAATATCGCCAACTGACTGAATCGGCGGCGCTTTCGTTGCCGCTTGAATGGGCTGTTCGGGGTTCCCATATCTGGGGAGCCGGAATGCCTCATCAGGGTTCCGGCACGAGAAGTCGCTCAACCGAGGACTTAGCCAGATGCCGCGTATTCCGACCCTATCCTCGCCTTTCCTGCTCGGTTTCGAGGAAATCGAACGAGCGCTCGACCGCGTCACCAAGGGCGCGGACGGCTACCCGCCGTACAACATCGAGCGGATTCGCGACGCCGATGGCGCGCCCGAGAAGCTGCGCATCACGCTTGCGGTCGCTGGCTTCTCTCGCGGCGACCTCGAAATCACGGTCGAGGAAAAAGAACTCACCATCCGCGGCCGGCAACCGGAAGACGCGCAACCGCGCGAGTTTCTCCATCGCGGGATCGCGGCGCGGCAGTTTCACCGGACTTTCGTTCTCGCCGACTCCATCGAAGTGGTCGGCGCCAATCTGACCGACGGGTTGCTGTCGGTCGATCTGAAGCGGCCGGAAGCGGCGCGTCAGGTCCGCCGTGTCGAAATCGCGAACGGCGGCACAAAGTAAAAGGAGTACGTGAAATGACGAACTCGAACACGCATCCTACCCTCACCCCGGAAGCCTTCGCGGTGCTCGGCGGCGGCCAGGTCGCCTATGTGCGCGAGATCAAATCCGAGGAAGTGAAGTCGCTGTTCCCGCAGGCACCGCAGATCGCGCCAGGCATGAAGTTGTTTTCGCTCCATGCGGCGGACGGCACGCCGATCATCGTCACCGACAGCCGCGAAGCGGCGGTTGCGAACGCGCGCGAGCACGAACTCGACACCGTCAGCGTGCACTAATCGGAAACGTGCGCGGTTAAATCAGGCAGCGTTGCTCGCCGCGGGAGCGGTGAGCAACGTATGGATCGCCTCCCGGTCGCGCGCGGTACGAAGTTTGCGCGCGGCTTCGGGGTCGCGGAGCAAGCGTGCGATGCGCGCCAGCGCTTTCAGATGATCGGCACCGGCAGCTTCCGGCGCGAGCAGCAGAAAAATCAGATCAACGGGTTCGCCGTCGAGCGCTTCGAAATCGATCGGCGTATCGAGACGTGCGAACAAACCGACGATGCGATCCATCTTCGGCAACTTGCCGTGCGGAATCGCGACGCCGCCACCGACGCCGGTCGAACCGAGTCGTTCGCGTCGAAGCAGCGTTTCGAAAATTTCCCGCTCGTCCTGGCCGGTCAGAGCCGCGGCGTTGGTCGCCAGCTCCTGAATCGCCTGCTTCTTGTTGGTGGCCTTGAGCGAGGGAAAAACCGCATTCGGTGCGAGCAAATCGCTAAGCGGCATGGCCTCTATCCAATCTTTCCGGTTCGTGGCCACGGAGCATAACTTTTGCCGCGTGACTCGGGGTCCGAAGGCGCGGGGTATAGAAGCGCCCTCGCGGGCGGTCAATCACCTATTTTTCGTCTGCCGCGCGAGGATGAACCCATCCGATGTTACCGTCCCGCCTGCGGTAAACGATATTGATCCCCCCGCCATTGACGTGACGGAAAACCACCACCGGCGCGCCGGTGAGGTCGAGTTCGGCGACCGCATCGCGCACCGAGAGTTCCGGCAGCGAAGAAGGCGTTTCCGCGATGGTCACGGGATTCCAGCCTTCCGGTTCTTCCTCGGCTTCGTCCGGCGCCTCGATGACGTAATTGGTCGCGGAAAGCTGCGCTTCCTGCGCGCGAATCGTCGTGCCGCGATCTTTCAGACGGCGCTTGTAGCGGCGCAGCCGCTTTTCGATTTTCTCGACCGCGTCGTCGGCGGCGACGACCGGATCCTGCGCGCTGGCGTGCGCTTCAAGAACGATTCCAGAATCGAGATGCAACACGCAATCGGCGCGGAAACCGGGGCCGTCGCGCGAAATCGTGGTGTGACCGGACCAGCCGTGCTGGAAATATTTGTCGAGCGCGGCACTCACCTTGTCCGTGACACGCTCGCGCAGCGAATCGCCAACATCGACATTCTTTCCGGAGACGCGGAACATTCGAATTTCTTCCCTGTTGCTGGATTGATTATTACGCCGCTGCCGCCGGCTTGAAAGCCAAAAAAACTAAATCGAGCCTGCGCGCTTTTCGCGGCGGCGCTGCACCGAAGACGGAATGCGGAGCGATTCGCGATATTTCGCGACCGTGCGCCGGGCGATGTCGATGCCGGCATCCTTCAGCTTGGTCACGATGGTGTCGTCGGAGAGAATGTCGTCGGGCTTTTCCTCGTCGATCAGGCGCTTGATGCGGTCGCGCACGGCTTCCGACGAATGGGCTTCGCCGCCTTCGGCCGAAGCGATGGCCGACGAGAAGAAATATTTCAGTTCGAAAATGCCGCGCGGCGTCGCCATATATTTGTTGGCGGTCACGCGCGACACAGTGGATTCGTGCATCGAGATCGCGTCCGCGACCATGCGCAGGTTCAGCGGCCGCAAATGCTGCACGCCCTGCACCAGAAATGCATCCTGCTGGCGAACGATTTCGGTTGCGACCTTGAGGATCGTGCGCGCGCGCTGGTCGAGCGAGCGCGTCAGCCAGGTAGCGGTCTGCATGCATTCGGTCAGGAACGCCTTTTCCTTGTCCGAGATCGGCCCCTTGGAGACGCGCGAATAATAGGTCTGGTTCACCAGCACCTTCGGCAGCGTGTCGGAGTTGAGTTCGACATTCCAGCCGCCGTCGGCGGCCGGGCGCACATAGACGTCGGGCACGACCGGCTGCACCACGCCGCCGCCGAACACGAGGCCCGGCTTCGGATTGAGGCGGCGCAATTCCGCGACCATGTCGGCGAGGTCTTCCTCGTCCACGTTGCAGATCCGGCGCAGCGCCGCGTAGTCGCGCTTCGCGAGCAGATCGAGATTGCCGACCAGCGCCTGCATCGCCGGATCGAGGCGGTCGCGCTCGCGCAACTGGATGGTCAGGCACTCCGCAAGATCGCGCGCGCATACGCCGGGCGGATCAAAGGCCTGCAATTCGCGCAGCACGGTTTCGATTTCGGATTGCGGCGCGCCGAGCTTCTCCGACACTTCCGCGAGATCGGAACGCAGATAGCCGCCCTCGTCTACCGAATCGATCAGATGCTGCCCGATCAGGCGATGCACCGGATCCATGATCGCGAGCGAGAGTTGCCGCGACAGGTGTTCGTGCAGCGTGACTTCCGCGGAAACGAAGGCTTCGAGATTATAGTCGTCGTCGGGGCGTCCGCCGGGACCGACGCTCGACCATTCGGAATAAGCCGCCGGTTCCTGCTGCGCGGGCGCCGCTTCGGAAGGCGCCGCAGGGGCGTCGTCGGGAAATACGTTTTCGAGATTGGTGCCGAGCTGTTCTTCCATCGCGGCACGGCTCTCGAAGCGGTCCTCCATCCAGTCGTCGCCGCCACGATCCTCGCCGCCTTCTCCCTCGGCGGAAAATTCTGTTTGCGCTTCGGGCAGAGACTCGCTGTTGCGCTCGCCTTCCGGTTCTTCCGCGCGCTCCAGCAGCGGATTGCGTTCCAGTTCGGCTTCGACAAACGTAACGAGATCGAGATTGGACAGTTGCAGCAGCTTGATCGCCTGCATCAGCTGCGGCGTCATCACGAGCCCCTGGCTCGTCCGCATTTCGAGTTTTTGCGAGATTGCCATTGCGCGCAACCCGGCTAGAGCCGGAACTCCTCGCCGAGATAGAGGCGGCGCACTTCGGGGCTTTCGACGATTTCCTCCGGCGAACCTTCCATCAGGATCGAGCCGGAATGAACGATGTAGGCGCGGTCGATGATGCCGAGCGTCTCGCGCACGTTGTGATCGGTAATCAGCACGCCGATGTCGCGGCGCGTCAGCAGCCGTACCAGCGCGCGGATGTCGCCGACCGCGATCGGGTCGATGCCGGCGAAGGGTTCGTCGAGCAGCATGTAGTGCGGGTTCGCGGCAAGCGAGCGGGCGATTTCCACGCGGCGGCGTTCGCCGCCCGAAAGCGCGATCGAAGGAGACTTGCGCAGCCGCGCGATATCGAATTCGTCGAGCAGATCGTCGAGGCGCTGTTCGCGCCGCTCGCGGTCCGGCTCCACGACTTCGAGCACCGCGCGCAGATTGTCTTCCACGTTCAGCCCGCGAAAGATCGACGGCTCCTGCGGCAGATAGCCGATGCCGAGCCGCGCGCGGCGATACATCGGCAGCTTCGTGACGTCGTGACCGTCGAGCGTGATGCGGCCCGCATCCGGCTCGACGAGGCCGGTCACCATGTAGAAGCAGGTGGTCTTGCCCGCACCGTTCGGTCCGAGAATCCCGACCGCTTCGCCGCGCATGACTTCGATGCTGACGCCGTTCACGACGCGGCGTGCGCCATAGGATTTCTGCAAGCCTTCGGCTGCGAGGATTCCCTCGCCCGGAATCGGTACCGGCATCGGCACGGAATCGCGGTTCGCGCCGCGCGGCCGGTCGAACGGCTGGTTGTCGGGGCGGCGCGCTTCCTGCCGTTGGGGCGGCGCGGGACGGGGATCGTGACGCGGCTCGGCAGGACGCGGCGGAAGTGGACGCGCGTCTTGCCGGGGCGGCTGCGGGGGACGCGGATTCTCGCGCGGCTGCGGCCGCACTTCTTCGCGCGGCGGCCTTGCGTCCTGGCGCTGCTGCGGTTGCGGGCGCGGCGGCGCGGGCGGCTGCCAGAGGCGCGCCGGACGCTCGTCAGGATTTTCGTTCTGGGGACGGGGCGGCGGCGCGGCGCGCGGCGGGCGCTGTTCCGTCACTTCGCGTTCGGGGGCACGCCGTTCCGGTACGCGCTGGGGCGCGCGCCGCTCGGGCGCGTCCAGCCGCCACTGCTCCGTCAGTGCGGGAGTGTCGCGCTTGTCTCCGGATTTTGAGCGGAACCAGCTCAGCGATTTCTCCCTTCCTTGCCGCCGCAACGCTCCCGGCCATTGCACGGCCGCAGGATTTTCTGGCGGACAACCCGGCGGCGCGTGCCGGTCGGGCACCGAATCGCCGGTCTTTCAGGCCCGGCGAAGGCGTACTCATGCAGGAATGGTTTTGATAAATCGTTCGCGCCGGGGAAGCAAATCCGGGGCCAGATTAGGTTACTGCCCGGAATCAGGAGAGGTTTTCTTGCCCCGGGCCGGTTTCTTTTTATTCCCGTCCTTGTTCCCGTCCTTGGCGTCCTTGTTCTTTTCATCAACCGAGTTCGGCACGAACAAGCCGTGGACGCGCGTGCTCCCGCCCTTCTGCTGGCCGTCGAGCCGGGAGCGGCCGGAATTGAGGTCCACCACCAGCTTGCTGCCGTTCATCACGTTCGGACCCTGCGTCACCACCACGTTGCCGGTGAGGGTGACGGTATTGGTCGCCATCTCGAACAGGCCGTGGTCGCCGGTCGCTTTTTGATTGGTGGCGGTGACGATGACGCCGCCGACCGCGATCAGCCGTTTGATCTTTTGCGCGGAGGCAGTTTGCTTCGCGCCGGGCGCTTTAGCCTGCGGAGCGGGCTGCTCCTTCTTGTCCTTGCCGTCGACGGCGGAAAGCGCATTGCCGTCATAGAAGATCGTCAATTCACGGCAGCGCATGGTGGTGTCGCCCTGCGTGACGATGACGTTGCCGGTGAAGACTGCGGTCTTGTCCTTGTCCTTCACTTCCAGCGAATTCGCCTCGATCTTGATCGGGTCCTTGCGGTTGCGCGAGAAGCCCTGAAAGGCGTTCGGCACCACCTCTTTTTCCGCCTTCTTGGTCTGCGCGAAGGAAGGCGAAGGTCCGGCGAACGGAAGCACCGCCGTCAGCGAAGACAGCACGGCGAGAACGAGAAGATTGCGCGGAAGCGAATGATTCATCGGGTGAGCGGAGGCGTTACCTGATTCTGGTTGGCGGTCGCCGCAGCCGTATTTGGCGGCGTGACGTCGTCCTTTTCAGCCTGCGGAGACGCATTCTCGGAAGGCGGCGGCAGGTTGGTGATGAAGGTCACGCGCCCTTCGAAGATCGCGTGGGCGCCGTTGTTGAAGACTTCCATCCGGTCGGCGCGCAGCGCGCCATTGTTGAAGATGATGTCTACCGGGTTCGTGGTGACGACATGGCCCTTCTTCACCTCGATCAGCGCATCGCGCAGGCGGCCCTGATAGCCCTGCGACGAGGTGATGACGACACCTTCGGTAAGCTGCACGCGGTCGGCCTTGGTATCGTATTCGCCTTTCACCGCCTTCAGTTCGGTGGTGCCGCCGGTGAGCGTGAAACTCGCGATGATGCCGTTCAGTTCGATGACATTGGTGCGGGTCAGGTCCTGCGCGGCCGATTGTGCGGTGACGTTGTAGCCGCGGCCGTCCTTGGTGAAACCGGAGAGCTTCGGCGCATCCATCACCAGCTTGTTGCCCTGAATCGAGAGCTTCATCAGATCGAGTGGAAAATCGCGCACCAGCCGGAACGGATCGAGCCAGACGATCAGCGCGACGACGACGAGGATGCTTCCCGTGAGAATCGGGAAAATCCGGCGCATGAAACGCACGCGCGTGGAATGGCGCACGGCATCGCCATAGGCGAAGGCGCGGCGATCCACATGCTGCCGGCGGGGGTGGCCGCCCGCCGATGGTACGTTCCGGTTCATTTGGGTTCCGATGTGCGCCCCGTATAAACTGCGTAATTACGGCTTTCGGACGGCCCCGGACCATGGTCCGCGAGGCCGGGCCGATCACGAATGGCTGAAGATGTCTTCCTCGGCCCAGCCGCCCAGATCGAGGGCGACGCGGGCCGGAAGGAAGCGGAAACAGGCCTCCGCCAGCGCTTCGCGGCCCTCGCGGGCCAGCATTTCGTCGAGCTTGCGCTTGATCTGGTGGAGATAGAGCACGTCCGACGCAGCGTAGGCGACCTGCGCCTCGCTCAGCTTATCCGCGCCCCAGTCCGAGCTTTGCTGCTGCTTCGACATGTCCATGCCGAGCAGTTCGCGGGCGAGTTCCTTGAGGCTGTGGCGGTCGGTGTAGGTGCGGACCAGCCGCGACACGATCTTGGTGCAGTAGACCGGCTGCGCCATCACGCCGAGATTCTTGTAGAGCACCGCGAGGTCGAAGCGCGCGAAATGGAAAATCTTCAGCCGCGCCGGATCGGCGAGCAGCTTCGCGATGTTCGGCGCGTTCACCGGACCGGCGGGAATCTGCACGACATCCGCAGTGCCGTCGCCGGGAGAAAGCTGCACGACGCAAAGACGATCGCGGCTCGGATTTAAACCCAGCGTCTCGGTGTCGATCGCAACCGACTCTTTATATGCGGAGAGATCGGGGAGATCGCCGCGATGCAGCCGAATGGTCATCTGGTTCTCGACGTTATGTTCCCTAACCGGACAGCGCGCAAAGCCGGACACCCGGCTGCGAGCGCCGCGCGTCCCGCGACCATACCAGCTAACGATTCGCAAAAAGATTAACAGCGCAGTGGCGCGAAACAGGCTGGCGTTTTGCCTGCCTTCGCGGCGTCACGCGGCCGCTGGTGCCCAGGAGAGGACTCGAACCTCCACGGTGTTACCCGCTAGTACCTGAAACTAGTGCGTCTACCAATTCCGCCACCTGGGCAGGCGCGGCTTGCCGTCAAGCGGCGCTAGGTAGGGCTAGGCCTCCAGCCTTGTCAATCGAAGGCGGCGGACTTCGCGCGGCCAGCGGCGAAGCGCGCTTTGACGGCCAAAAACTGATCTTGTAACGCTCGGTGAGAAAGCCCGGTTTTCCCTAGCGAGACACAACGATGGCGCAGATTCCGTCCGACCGTTTGGTGACGATTTTCGGCGGCTCCGGCTTCATCGGACGCCATCTGGTCCGCGCGCTGGCGAAGCGCGGCTGGCGCATCCGCGTCGCGGTCCGCCGGCCCGATCTCGCAGGCCATCTCCAACCGCTCGGCGTGGTGGGCCAGATCAACGCGGTGCAGGCGAACCTGCGTTACCCGGAGTCGGTCGCGCGCGCGGCGGAAGGCTCCAGCGCGGTCGTGAATCTGGTCGGGATTCTTTATCAGTCCGGCGCGCAACGCTTCGACGCCGTGCAGGCGGAAGGCGCGGGCGCGGTTGCAAAGGCCGCGAAGGCGGAAGGCGCGAAGCTCGTGCATCTCTCCGCCATCGGCGCCGACGAAAACTCGAAATCGAACTACGCGCGCACGAAGGCGCTGGGCGAAGCCGCGGCCTTCGCGGAGCGGCCGGATGCAGTCGTGATGCGCCCCTCCATCGTGTTCGGGCCGGAAGACGACTTCTTCAACCGCTTCGCATCGCTCGCGCGCATTTCGCCGTTGCTGCCGCTGATCGGCGGCGGCGAAACGAAATTCCAGCCGGTCTTCGTCGGCGATGTTGCTACCGCGATCACGCGCGCGGTCGAAGGCGAGGCCACGCCGCGCACCGTTTACGAACTCGGCGGGCCGGAAGTGAAATCCTTCCGCGAGCTGATGGAGATCACGCTGCGCGAGATCGACCGTTCGCGCCTGCTCGTGCCGCTGCCGTTCGCCGTCGCGCGCATCCAGGCATTCTTCATGGAGCTGATGCCGAAGCCGATGCTGACGCGCGATCAGGTGACGCTGCTCGAAAGCGACAATGTCGTTTCGGAAGCGGCGGCCCGCGAGCAGCGCACGCTGGAAGGCCTCGGCATCACGCCGACCGCGATGAACGCGGTGCTGTCGAGCTACCTGTGGCGTTTCCGCAAGGCCGGCCAGTTCACCAAGCCGGCGGCGTAATCAGGTCGTCGCGTAGAGCGTGATCAGCGCCGCAGCGCCGACCGCGATCCGCCACCAGCCGAAGAACGAAAATCCGTTCTTCGCGACGAAGTCGAGCACGAAACGCACGACCAGCAACGCAGACAGGAACGCGGCAATGAATCCGACCGCGATCACCGCGCCGTCGTCGAACGACATGGCCTTGTAGTTCTTGTAGAGGTCGTAGACGAACGCACCCAGCATCGTCGGCATTGCAAGGAAGAACGAGAACTCCGCGGCCGCGCGCTTGTTCAGTCCGAGCAACAGCGCGCCCACGATGGTCGAGCCGGAACGCGATACGCCGGGGATCAGCGCGAGACACTGAAACAATCCGATGCCGAGCGCCGTCAGCAGGGGCAACTGCATCGCGTCGTCGTACTTCGGCTCGAAACGAATCTTGTCCACGACGATAAGAATGATCCCGCCGATGACGAGGTTGATTGCGATCAGCTTCGGCGACTCGAACAGCACGGTCTTGATGAAGCCGTGCAGCAGCACGCCCGCCACCGCCGCCGGGATGAAGGCGAGAATGATGCCGAGCGCGAAACGGCGCGCGGAAGGATCGAACGGAATCGCGAACAGCACGCGCAGCAGGCGGTTCAGGTAGAGCAGCGTGATCGCGAGGATCGCGCCAAGCTGGATCAGCACCTCGAAGGTCTTGCCGCTGGTCTGGAACTTCAGGAACGTGGTCGCGAGCAAAAGATGCCCGGTCGAGGAAACGGGGATGAATTCGGTGCCGCCTTCGAGCAGGCCGAGAAAAAAGGCCTCGATCAGCTTCGCAATCGACATGGAGTGATTCTTCGCCCCGTTGAATCGCGCGCTGTTTAGCGCGGCGGCCACGGCACCGCAAAACTACGTTGCGCGCCCCATCTTTGCCGGTTTCACACGGTTTTTACGCCCTGCCCGTGCGGCTTCGCTTTATTAAGGAAGATGATGCAAACCGGTCCGGCGATGCAGCTTTATCACCAGTTCTTCTGTCCCCATTCGCGGTTCGCGCGGCTCGTGCTCGCCGAATACGGCGTGGAGGCCGCGCTGATCGAGGAACCGTTCTGGAAGCGGCGGCCGGAATTTCTCGCGATCAATCCGGCGGGCAGCCTGCCGGTGCTGACGGGCGCCGCGGACATCGCGATCCCCGGCGCGGACGTGATCGCGGAATATGTCGACGAGACGCTCGGCAGGAACGCGGGCGAGCGCCGCCTGATGCCGGAGGGAGCCTCGGAGCGCGTCGAGGTGCGCAGGCTCTGCGCATGGTTCAACGCCAAGTTCTTCGCAGAAGTGAGCGACCTCCTTACCCGCGAGAAAATCTGGAAGCGCTACATGCGCGCGGAAGAAGGCGGCGGCCCGCCGGATTCAAGCGCGATCCGCGCGGCGCAGACCAACGTCAGCGGCCATTTGCGCTATCTCGGCTGGCTTGCGAGAACGCGGAAGTATCTGGCCGGCGACCGGCTCACCTATGCCGATCTCGCCGCGGCCGCGCATCTTTCGGTATGCGATTATCTGGGTGACGTGCCGTGGGCGGAAGACGAGAACGCGAAGAACTGGTACGCGCGGATGAAATCGCGGCCCGCGTTTCGCGCGCTGCTCTCGGAAACGATTCCGGGGTTGCCGCCATCGGCCAGCTACACGAACCTCGACTTCTAGAAAAATACGCCGCGCTGAAACGCGAGCTGATCGCGCGGGCGAGCGAGGAAGGCTTCGACGCCATCGGCGTCGCGCATCCCGATTCCATCCGCGAGGCAGCGCCGCGCCTGCATCAGTGGATCGCGGAACAGCGCCACGGCGACATGGCGTGGATGGAAACCCACGCACTCCGGCGCGAACATCCGAACGCGCTCTGGGAAATGGCTGGCGCGGTCGTGATGTTCGGCCTGAACTACGGACCTGACCACGACCCGCGCGAAATCCTGAAACAAAAAATGCACGGCGCGATCTCGGTCTACGCGCAGGGCGACGACTATCACGACCTGATCAAGGGCAAGCTGAAACGGCTCGGCCAGTGGCTCGCGCATAAGAGCGCGTCGGACCTGAAAGTCTTCGTCGATACCGCGCCGCTGATGGAGAAGCCGCTTGCCGAAGCAGCCGGTCTCGGCTGGCAGGGCAAACACACGAACCTGGTTTCGCGCGAGCACGGCTCATGGCTGTTCCTCGGCGCGATGCTCACGCCGTTCCAGATGCCGTTCGACGCGCGCGAAGTGGATCATTGCGGCTCCTGCCGCGCGTGTCTCGATGTATGCCCGACGAACGCATTCATCGCGCCCTACCGCCTCGATGCACGGCGCTGCATTTCGTATCTCACCATCGAACACAAAGGGCACATCCCGCGCGAACTGCGCAAAGGCATCGGCAATCGCATTTACGGATGCGACGACTGCCTCGCCGCCTGCCCGTGGAACAAGTTTGCCAGCGAAGGCCGCGAGCAGAAGCTGGCGGCGCGCGCAGAGAATCGCGCGCCCGCGCTCGAAGAACTCGCTGCGCTCGATCAGGAAAAATTCCGTGCGCGCTTCGCGAAGTCGCCGGTGAAACGTACCGGGCGCGAGCGCTTCGTGCGCAACGTGCTCATCGCGATCGGCAATTCGGAATCGCCATCGCTGATCCCAAGCGCGGTCGCGCGGCTCGACGACGAGTCGCCACTGGTGCGCGGTGCCGCGGTGTGGGCACTCTCGCAACTCGATCCGAATGGACTTCGGCAATTATCCGCGCAGCGTGCGCCCGATCCTTCCCCCGAAGTCCGCGAAGAGTGGTCGCTCGCACTGGCGGAACACACGGCTCAATAGGGACGCCCGTCCTTGCGGGTGAAAACCCACGTTCCGTCCGCGCCGAGCGAAGCCTTCAGATCGTCCTGCGGATAGCTGCCTTCGTCTCCCGGCGTGCGGTCGCCGATTTCGAGATAAAGCACGTCCCTGCCGGTCCTGTTCACCAGATGATGCGCGATGCCTTGCGCCGGAAATCCTGCGCACATGCCGGGCGCAAGCAGGACTTCGCCGCGATCGGTGACGAGGGTCGGTTCGCCTTCGAGAATGTAGACGAACTCGTCTTGTGTGCTGTGCCGGTGCAGCAGCGCCGATTCTCCGCCCGGCATCAGCTTCGTGAGATTGACGCCGAAATTCTTCAGCCCGAAGTAATCGCCGAGCTGACGCTTCTCGCGCTTCACCATCCGGCTGAAGAATGGCTCGGGATAGTTCGAAGGCTTCGTGCGCGGCGGCACCGACGATGCCGTAACAGCGATTTTATTCTGCGCGTCTTCACCCATGATGCTGCCCGTCCCGAATGACCTTCCGGGCGGCATCATTCCGCAGTCCACCGCGAGTCGCTATGCGTCCGCCGCAAGCTCGTCCACCGTCTTCAGCAGACGCTGGATGTCTTCGGGGCGCGACAGGCGGTGGTCGCCGTCCTTCACCAGCGTCATCGCCACATCGTCCTGTGCGAGACAGGAAACGAGACGCATGGCGTGCTGCCACGGCACGTCCGGATCGAGCACGCCCTGCAAGATCCTCACCGGGCATTTCACTTCGATGGGCTGGCCGAGCAGCAGGTGTTTGCGCCCGTCCTCGATCAGCTTTTTCGTGATCGCATAGGGCGGATCGCCGTAGACGGACGGCCGCTCCCACTGTCCGGTGGTTTCGATCTGGTTGCGGATTTCGTCCGAAAACTGCTTCCACATCAGTTCTTCGGTGAAGTCGGGCGCGGGTGCGATCAGCACCAGCCCGGCGAGTTTTGCATCCTTCGCGAGCGACGGGTCTTTCGCCAATGCGCGAGCGAGCAACAGTGCCATCCACCCGCCCATCGACGAGCCGATGACGATCTGCGGACCTTTCGCCCGGTTTCCGAATACCGCGAGCGATTCTTCCAGCCATTGCGAAATCGTCGCGTCCTCGAACCTGCCGCCCGATTCGCCGTGGCCGGAATAATCGAAGCGGATACAGGCACGTCCCGTCTGCGCGGCATGGGCATCCAATGCGACAGCCTTGGTGCCCTTCATGTCGGATTTGAATCCGCCGAGCCAGAACAGTCCGGGCGTGTTGCCTTCGCGCGCGCGAATGGCGATGCGTCGGCCACCCACGTCTATGAATTGGGGTTCGCTGCTCATCGGGGCCGCGTAATATGACGGCGCGGCGAACGCAAGGTGCCTTGCGAATGCCGCAACCCGCGCCTAGAAGCGGCTTCGTGCAAGCCGCCGCAGCAAAAGCCGAAAAACCGCTGACCGTGGTGCAGGTCATCTCCGATCTGCAATCCGGCGGAACGGGGCGTCACGCGATCGAAATCGCGGAGACGCTGGTGCGCGCCGGCAATCGCGCGATCATCGTTTCCGAAGGCGGGCGGCTGGAAGACGACGCAAAAAGCGCCGGCGCAACCGTCATTCGCCTGCCGGTCGCCACCAAGAACCCGTCGCAGATTTACCGGAACGCACGCGCGCTCGGCGATCTCGCGCAAGACCTGCACGCCGATCTGCTGCATGCGCAAAGCCGCGCGCCGGCGTGGAGCTGTCTGGTCGCGAATCGCATGACGAAAATTCCATTCGTCGCGACCTATGACGGCAGTTTCTCGGAGCGCAATCCGTTCAAGCGGCTCTACAACAGCGTGATGGTTCGCGGCTCCCGCGTGATCGCGCCGGGCGAGCGGCTCGCGAAGATGGTGTCGGAGCGCTACGGCACCGCGCCGGAAAGAATCTCGGTCGTGCCGCGCGCGATGGATTTGCGCGAATTCGATCCGGTTCGCGTCGATGCCGGGAAGCGCGCCGCGCTCGCTGCGAAGTGGGGTGTCGGCGCGAAGGATCGCGTCATTCTTCTCCCCGGCCGCCTGTCGCGCCCGAAAGCGCCGCATGTGCTGGTCGAGGCCGCGACGAAACTGCGCGAAGCGGGCCTGAAAGATTTTCTCTGCGTGTTCGCGGGCGAGCACCCGACCCGCTCCGGCTATGCCGGCGAACTCTGGGACAAGGTTCATCAGGCGGGCCTGTCCGGCGTGGTCCGCTTCGCGGGCTACAGCGACGACATGCCGACCGCCTATTCGCTGGCGGACATCGTGGTCTGCACCTCCGTCTCGCAGGGCGGCCAGCGCCGCGCCGTGCTGGAAGCGCAGGCCATGGGCATTCCGGTCGCCGTCTCCGATTCCGAGAACGGGGATGAAATCGTGCGCGCGGCTCCCTATCTATCGGAGACGCGGGCCACCGGCGTGCTCTATCGCGCCGGCGACTCGGCCGAACTCGCGCAAAGTCTTTTCAAATTGCTGGCAATGGGCGCTCCCGCCCGCCGCGCCATGGGCGTGCGCGGCCGCGAGTGGATCGCCTCGCAATTCTCGAAAGAGACCTTCGCCGAGCGCCTGCTTGCGGTGTACCGCGACGTCGTAGCCAAGTCCGCCGCATCCTAGGCCGGCTATGAGCCTAGGCACTCATGATGCCGATTTCAGATAAATCCGGGATTGATACGGCAAGTTGACTTGCCGCCCGTTTCTACCGATCCTCCCGATGCTTCGCCGTTTTGGGCTGGCCTTCCTTGCAAGGTTCTGGTCCCGGCGTAACAGCGTTCGTTTTAACAGCTAGAGGAGACTGCCCCCATTCGCCGTCCCATGAGAAGCGCCGCGCCGGTCCAGAAGGACGGCCCGCGTACCAACGAAGACATCCGCGTCCGCGAAGTTCAGCTGATCGACGAAAGTGGCGAGAACCGCGGCACCGTTCCGACCCATCAGGCCATCCAGATGGCGCGCGACGCAGGCCTAGACCTCGTCGAGATTTCCCCGAACAACAATCCGCCGGTCTGCAAGATTCTGGACAGCGGCAAGTTCAAGTTCCAGGCCCAGAAAAAGGCCGCGGAAGCGCGCAAGAAGCAGAAGACCGTCGAGGTCAAGGAAATCAAGCTGCGCCCCGGCATCGACAAGCACGACTATGAAGTGAAGATGCGCTCGATCCAGCGCTTCTTCGAAGAGGGCGACAAGGTGAAGGTCACGCTTCGCTTCCGTGGCCGCGAAATGGCGCATCAGGAGCTGGGCTACAAGCTGCTCCAGAAGCTGAAAGAGGACACGACCACCATCGCGAAGGTCGAGATGGAGCCGATGTCCGAAGGCCGCCAGATCGTCATGATCCTCGCACCGCGCTAAAAGCGGCCTGACCCCCAAATACTTGAAAATACTGGCCGTCTCGTCTATCGAGACGGCCTTCGAGCCGACCGGCCATTCATCAGGGCTGCCGTGGCGGCTTTCGAGCGCTCAATTCCGAGCAATTACAGTAACTTAGGCGGGCTTGCCCGGCCAAAGTCCATGGAGAGCAAAATGCCCAAGCTGAAGACCAAGTCCGGCGCCAAGAAACGATTCAAGGTTTCGGCCACCGGCAAGGTGATCTCCGGTCAGGCGGGAAAACGCCACGGCATGATCAAGCGGACCAAGAGCCAGATCCGGAAGCTGCGCGGCACGCGCGTGATTTCCGAGTCCGACGCCGAGCGCGTCCGCAAGATCTTTCTGCCCTACCACTAAGCAGAACCGTTTCTCGTTTCCTGATCCCGAAGGAGTTTCATCATGGCTCGCGTCAAACGCGGCGTAACTTCACACGCCAAGCACAAGAAGACTTTCAAGGCCGCCAAGGGTTTCTATGGCCGCCGCAAGAACACCATCCGCACCGCGAAGGCTGCCGTCGACAAGTCGATGCAGTACGCCTACCGCGACCGCAAGAACAAGAAGCGCACGTTCCGCGCGCTCTGGATTCAGCGGATCAACGCCGCGGCGCGCGAAGAAGGCCTCGTCTACGGCCGCTTCATCAACGGACTGAACAAGGCCGGGATCGAAGTGGACCGCAAGGTGCTGGCCGACCTCGCCGTCCACGAGCCGGCGGCGTTCAAGGCGCTATGCGCACAGGCACGCGCCGCTCTTAACTGAGCGCGCGCCGTGGCCGACCACTCCAAGCTCGAATCCGATCTGATTGCGCAGATCGCGGGCGCGGCCGACGAGGCCGCGCTCGAAGCCGTGCGCGTAAGCGCGCTAGGCAAGAAGGGTTCGGTCTCCGAACTGCTCAAGGGCCTCGGCGCGATGTCGCCGGACGAGCGCAAGGCCGAAGGCGCGAAGATCAACGCGCTGCGCGACCGCGTGACGGGCGCGCTGGAAAAGAAAAAAGCCGAGCTGAAAGAGAAGGCGATTGCCGGAAAGCTCGCGGCGGAAACTGCCGACGTGACGCTCCCCGTTCGCGCCGCGCCTGCCGAGAGCGGCCGCATCCATCCGATCTCGCAGGTGATCGACGAACTGACCGCGATCTTCGCGGACATGGGCTTCTCGGTCGCGGAAGGCCCGGACGTCGAGACCGATTTCTATAACTTCACGGCGCTGAACTTCCCCGTCGGCCATCCGGCGCGGGAAATGCACGACACCTTCTTCTTCCCGCCCGACGAGAAGGGCGAGCGCAAGCTGCTGCGCACGCACACCTCGCCGGTGCAGGTGCGCTCGATGCTGAAGCAGAAGCCGCCGATCAAGATCATCATTCCGGGCCGCACCTATCGCTCGGACTCGGACCAGACCCACACGCCGATGTTCCATCAGGTCGAAGGTCTCGTGATCGACAAGAAATCGCACCTCGGCCACCTGAAATGGATTCTCGCCGAGTTCTGCAAGGCGTTCTTCGAAGTCGACGACGTGAAGATGCGCTTCCGTCCGTCGTTCTTCCCGTTCACCGAACCGTCGATGGAAGTCGACATCCAGTGCGACCGCTCCGGCGGCGACATCAAGTTCGGTCAGGGCACCGACTGGCTGGAGATTCTCGGCTGCGGGATGGTGCATCCTAATGTCTTGAAGAATTGCGGCCTCGATCCCGACGAGTATCAGGGCTTCGCCTGGGGCATGGGCATCGACCGCATCGCGATGCTGAAATACGGCATGCCGGATTTGCGTCCGTTCTTCGAGGCGGACGTGCGCTGGATCGAGCACTACGGCTTCCGCCCGCTCGACTTCCCGACGCTTGCGGGAGGATTGAGCACGTGAAGTTCACCCTCTCCTGGCTGAAGGATTATCTCACGACCGACGCGACGGTCGCGGAGATTGCCGAAAAGCTGACGGAAGTCGGCCTCGAAGTGGAATCCATCGAGGACAAGGCGGCGACGCTCGCTCCCTTCGTGGTCGCGAACGTGATCTCCGCCGAGAAGCATCCGAACGCTGACAAGCTGCGCGTCTGCATGGTGGACATCGGCGACGGCAATCCGATTCAGGTCGTCTGCGGTGCGCCGAATGCGCGCGGCGGGATGAAGGCCGTGTTCGCGCGTCCCGGCACCACGATCCCCGCGAGCGGCGACGTGCTGAAGATCGGCGCGATCCGCGGCGTGGAATCGCGCGGCATGCTCGTTTCCGAGCGCGAGATGGGCCTGTCCGACGAACATTCCGGCATCATCGAAATGCCGGCCGACGCGCCGCTCGGCAAACCGTTCGCTGAAGTGCTCGGCCTCAACGATCCCGTGTTCGATGTGGCGGTGACGACGAATCGTCCCGACGCGCTCGGCGTGCATGGCATTGCGCGCGACCTCGCGGCCGCAGGCCTCGGTACGTTCAACGACAAGCCGCCGAAAAATATTCCCGGCAAGTTTCCCTGCGCCATCAAGGTGAAGATCGAAGCGCCGGAGCTTTGCCCCGCATTCGCGATCCGCGTGATCAAGGGCGTGAAGAACGGCGCTTCGCCGGAATGGCTGCAAAAGCGCCTGCGCGCCATCGGCCTTCGTCCGATCAACGCGCTGGTCGATATCACGAACCTGCTCACCCACGACCGCTCGCGCCCGCTGCATGTCTTCGACGCGGCGAAGGTGAAGGGCAATCTCGTCGTGCGGCGCGCGAAGCAGGGCGAAAAAATCCTCGCGCTCGACGGCAAAACCTACGAACTGGATGAAACGATCTGCGCGATCTCCGACGACGTTGCCGTGGAATCGCTCGCGGGCGTGATGGGCGGCGAGGAAAGCGGCGTTTCGGAAGCGACCACGGACGTCGTCGTCGAATCCGCGCTGTGGAACCCGCTCAACATCGCGCAGACCGGCCGCAAGCTCGGCTTGAATTCGGACGCGCGCTTTCGTTTCGAGCGCGCGGTCGATCCGGGTTTCATGTTGCCGGGCCTGGAGCTTGCGACGCAGCTCATTCTCGAAATGTGCGGCGGCGAGCCTTCGGAAGTTTTCACCGCGGGCGAAGTGCCGGACACCAGCCGCGTGATCGATTTCCCGGTCAGCGAACCGAAACGCCTCACCGGCATTGAAATCAAGGCCGACGAAATCAAGCGCATCCTTGCGGCACTCGGCTTCACGACCGCGGGCGCCGGCGAGACGCTGAAAGTCTCGCCGCCGAGCTGGCGCGGCGACATCGAAGGCAAGGCGGATCTCGTCGAAGAAGTCGTGCGCATCGCGGGACTTGAGCGCGTGCCGCAAACTCCGTTCGAGCGCGACGACCATGCGCGCAAGCCCGTGCTGACCACATTGCAGAAGCGCACCCGCGCCGCGAAGCGTGCGCTTGCCGCGCGCGGCTCGCTGGAAGGCGTGACGTGGTCTTTCATCTCGAAGGAACATGCCGAGCGTTTCGGCGGCGGCGCGGCCGCGCTCGCACTGTCGAATCCCATCGCGTCGGATCTTTCCGACATGCGCCCAAGCTTGATTCCGGGCCTCGCACTGGCCGGGCAGAAGAACGCAGATCGCGGCTACGCAGATGTCGCGCTGTTCGAGGTCGGCCAGATTTTCCTCGGCGACAAGCCGGAAGAACAGTTGATGGCGGCCACTTCGCTGCGCCGGGGCGCGGCCAAGGTTTCCGGTAGCGGCCGTCACTGGCAAGGCTCGTCCGGCAATGTCGACGTCTACGACGCGAAAAGCGACGCGCTGACCGTGCTTGCCGCCTGCGGCGCGCCGACCGACAAGGTGCAGATCGTGGCGGGCGGGCCGAACTATCTGCATCCGGGCCGTTCCGGCACGATCCAGCTTGGGCCGAAACTCGTGCTCGGCTATTTCGGCGAACTGCATCCGCTCACGCTCGACGCGCTCGACATCGAGGGTCCGGTATCGGTTGCGGAAATTTTCCTCGACCGGCTTCCCGAACAAAAGGCCAAGCCGACGAAGGTAAAGCCGAAGCTCGATCTCTCGCCGTTCCAGCCGGTGACGCGCGACTTCGCGTTCCTCGTCGACCGCAAGGTCACGGCGGCGGAGATCATCCGCGCCGCGCAGGCCGCCGACAAAACGCTGATCGAAGCGGTCGATGTGTTCGACCTCTACGAAGGCAAAGGCGTGCCGGAAGGAAAGAAGTCGCTTGCGATTGCTGTCACGTTGCAGCCGCGCGAGAAGACGCTCACCGACGCCGAGATCGACGCCGTCGCGAAGAAGATCGTGGACGAAGTCTCGAAGAAGACCGGCGCGACGCTGCGCTAAGCGAGCATTAAATCCGCGAACACGAAGCCGCCGCGCTCGACGACTTCGCCCATCTTCACTTCCAGATTTTCCGAGAACATCGGCCCGCCCGTGACGCAGGTGTGAAACTCGCCGTTCTCTGCGCAAGGATCGATGCCCGGGGGTAACGCCTCAAGCAACGCTTCGCCGAATTCCGCCCGCAAGCTCGCGCGGCATCTTCTTCGGATCGATACAGACGACGCGCGCCTTTAGCCCGCCCGCGATCATCTCGCGCGCGAGTTGGCCGGTCGGGATTTTCCAGAGCGGGAACACACCCTCGATTCCAGTGCCGCGCAGTTTTTCTTCGCGATAGGCGCGGATGTCTTCCAGAAACAGGTCGCCGAAGATGATTTTCGAAATGCCGCGCGCCCGCAGGCCGCGCACCATTTCGCCCATGCGCGCTTCGTAGATTTCGTTCGGACAGGGAGACGGAATCGTTACCGGAAAAAGCGGCAGGCCCGCTGCCTGCAATTGCGCGTCCAGCACTTCACGCCGCACGCCGTGCATCGAAACGCGGTCGAAGTTCTCCGTAATGGTCGTCAGCGCGCCGGCGATCTCGTATTCGCCCGCAAGCCGCCCCCGATGCAGCGCCCATGCCGAATCCTTGCCGCTCGACCAGGAAATCAGCGCTTTCGGTTTGCTCATCGTTTGGCGGGCAATACGCGCAACGCCGCCAGCGCGGCGCGTTCGCCGGACAACATTGCGCCCGCGACCGTGCCGTAGTGGGTTTCGTGGATCGCTTCGCCCGCGAAGAAGATGCGCTCGTTCGCGGCGTCGAACAGCGTGCGCCGCGCGCCGGCGAATCCCGGCTGCACGGCGGCGTGCGAACCACGAAAATATTCTTCCCGGTCCCAGCGCGCGATGGCGGACCAGCCGACGCGCTTCGCGACGTCCGCGCCGAAATGTGCGGTGAGCATCTCGCGCACGAAGGCGAGCATCTCGCGCTCGCCCGCGCCGGAAAGTTCGCGCGCGAAGGCGCCGCCGATATCGGCGTAGGCGGTATCCGTTCCGCCGACCCGCCCGACGAGACGCATGGTGCGGCGGCCGAGCGCGCGGAACAGAATCGTTTCGTCGTCTTTCAGGCGCAGCGGATTGCCCGGCAATTCGAACGCGACGCGGTTCTGCACGCCCATGGTCATGCGCGATAGCGCCGATGAAATGCGTTCCGGCAGCGACGGCGAGAAACGGATCATCCCGGCCGCCAGCACGCCCGGCGATGCCGTGACGATGACGGCGTGAGCCTGCACCGCGCCGCGCGCGGTCTCGACCACGACGTTGCGCTTCGCCGCGACCTGAATCGCGCGCACCGCCGTATTCAACTGAACCGGGATTCCGCGCGAGACGGCGAGGATCAGCGCCGCCATGCCCGCGCGGGCGGCGAGTTCCTCGCTGCGTTCGGCTGCCCGGCTGAAATCCACCGTGGAGACGCGGTCGAGTTCGACGCCGCTCGTCAGCGGACCAAGCAGAAAGGAAGCCGTGCCGTGCCAATCGCCGAGATCGGGCAGCACGGAAGTCGCGGGCAAATCCTGTCCCACCTCGCCGGCTGCGGCGATGGCGCGCGCGGTGCGGCGCACGGCGGCGGTGAAGTCGTCGTATTCGGCGTCGCGCGCCTCGCGCATGCCGAGATAGAGACGGCGCGAAAGCAGCGGCGCGTAGAGTTCGAACTTGTTCGCTTCCGCATAGGCAACCAGCGGATTTTGCCGCGGCGTATAGAGGCGATGCGCGCCGAGATCGGCAGGCGTGCCGAACGGAGAAATGGTTCCGGCAATCCTGCCGCCGATGCGCGGCAGCGCTTCGAGAATGACGTGGCTGCGGCCTTGCGCCGATAGTCTGCGCGCGGCGGCGATCCCGGCCGCACCCGCGCCGACAATGATGACATCCACTTCGCGCGGCATTTGCGCGAACGCGCCGCGCGGCAGCGCGGCGGGCAATGCGGAGAGGAGCGCTGCCTTCAGCAGCGTGCGGCGGTCGAAATGTGCAGGCATGGTAAAAAATTACTTGATTGCAATACCATAACAGGTCCGGAATGGCGCCGCGATGGCGGTGGCACAAGGCTTTGTGAACCGCGCGGAAACCGGATTAGGCTAGGCTCAAACCGGGACAAAAGACGCCCGGCAATCCGGGCGTGGGGGACGCCTCCGGCATGACCGACCAGGTATTCGGCTTTTTGAGCCGCCGCATCGTCAAATACCTCGAATCGCCCTCGCCGGGCGCGGACATGCACACGCCGAGCGATCAGGACGCGATGGCCGCGGTGCTGCAAGCCGGCGACGTCATCCTGGTCGAAGGCAATTCGCGCGTCTCCGGCATCATCAAGTATCTCACCCAATCGACGTGGTCGCACGCGGCGCTGTATGTCGGGCCGCGCTTCAACAAGCGCGGCATGGACGGCACCCCGCATGTGCTGATCGAGGCCAACCTCGGACAGGGCGTCGTCACCGCGCCGCTCTCGAAGTACAAGGATTTTCACACGCGCATCTGCCGCCCGGTTGGCCTCAGCGACGACGACCGCGAACAGGTCGTCAGCTACATGATGAAGCGGCTCGGCATCGAATACGACGTGAAGAACATCATCGACCTGATGCGCTACCTGATTCCCGCGCCGATCCCGCAGCGTTTCCGCCGCCGCATGCTGTCCTTCGGTTCCGGCGTGCCTACAAAAGTGATCTGCTCCGGCTTGATCGCGCAGGCGTTCGAAGCCGTGCGCTATCCGATCCTGCCGCGCATCGAACTGATCGACAGCAAGGAAAAGCGCCGCGAGATTCTCCACATCCGGCATCACTCGCTCTACATGCCGCGCGACTTCGACATTTCTCCTTATTTCCGCATCGTGAAGCCGACCATCGAACTCGGCTTCGACTACCGCAAGCTGCGCTGGGCGAACCGGCCGCTGCCGCCCGAGGAGGAGCGTGATGCTGCGCCCCGCCCTTTAGCGGAAGGCGGCAACCCGCCGCTGGTTCCTGAACTTCCCGTCCCCGCAGAAACACCGATCGCCGCTTCTCTCCGCGCATAATCGCGCGTAAGAATCGCGGCATGATTTCGGATGCCCTTGGCGCGTTCGCGCAGGTCTTCTCGCCGCCGCTTCGCAAGGTTTTGCTGAAGTCGATCGGCCTTGCGATCCTGCTGCTCATCGCGCTGGGCGCAGGCTTGCAGTGGCTGTTGCGGTTCCTGTTGCCGCTCGCGCATCCCTACGACTACATCGCGGAAATCCTGCTCGGCCTGCTTACGCTGGTCGTCGCGTTCTTCGCGATGGCGCCGGTCACATCCGCGATCGGCGCGATCTTCGCGGACGAAGTCGCCGGCGAGGTGGAACACACGAACTATCCGGCCGATCCGCCCGGCAAACCGCTACCACTGGCGCAGGCTTTGTTTCTGTCGGCGAAATTTTTCGGCGTCGTGCTCGCCGTGAACATCGCCGCGGTGATTTTGTGGTTTGTCATTCCGGTGCTGAACGTAGGCGTGTTCTATGTCGCGAACGCCTATCTGCTTTCGCGCGAATATTTCGAGATGGCGGCGATGCGTTTCCGCACGCCGGAAGAAGCGCGGGCCTTGCGGCGCGCGAACGCGGTGCCGGTCTTCGTCTCCGGCCTCGTGATCGCGGCCATCGTCGCGGTGCCGGTGCTCAACCTGATCACGCCGGTTTTCGCCACCGCCTTCATGGTGCGGCGGCACAAGCGCTTCATGCCGAAACGTGAAATCCTGCCGCCGTATCGCGGCGCGGGGATCTAGAGCGTCTTTTCCGGCCAGCGGCAAAGGTCGTTGACGATGCAGGCCGGGCATTTTGGATTGCGCGCCAGACAAGTGTAGCGCCCGTGCAGGATCAGCCAGTGATGCGCGTGCGTCATGAAGCGCGCGGGAATCACGCGGTTCAATTCCAGCTCGACTTCGAGCGGATTTTTTCCCGGCGCAAGGCCGGTGCGGTTGCTGACACGGAATACATGCGTGTCCACCGCCATGGTCGGCTCGCCGAAGGCAATGTTGAGCACCACGTTCGCGGTTTTCCGGCCCGCGCCGGGGAGCGCCTGCAATTCCTCGCGGGTCTTCGGCACTTCGCCGTTGTGCCGCTCGATCAGCATGCGCGAGAGCGCGATCACGTTCTTCGCCTTGCCCTTATAGAGACCGATGGTCTTGATGTAGTCGCGCAGCTTTTCCTCGCCGAGCGCCGCCATCTTCTCCGGCGTGTCGGCGACCTTGAAAAGCGCGCGCGTGGCCTTGTTCACGCCGGCGTCGGTCGCCTGCGCCGAAAGCACGACCGCGACCAGCAGCGTAAAATTATTGACCGATTCCAGTTCGCCCTTCGGATGCGGGTTGGCTTTCTCCCAGCGCGTGAACGCCTCGGCGACTTCCCGCTCGTTCCAGCGACGGGGCGTTGCCGCTTTCTTGGTCTTCGCCGGGATGGTCGTGCGTTTTTTGGCGGTCGCTTTTTTGCCCATAGCCCCTCTATAATTGCCGGATGAACGCGAGCAACCCGATTCCGGAGCCACAGCTCCTGTACGAGCGGCTATCCCCGCATCGCTCGCTCAGCCCGCGCGGCTTCGCGATTTTGATGCTGACGCTCGGCGCGGCCAGCTTCGTGGTCGGCCTTGCTTTCCTCCTGATGGGCGCGTGGCCGATCTTTGGCTTTCTGGGCCTCGACGTTTTTCTGGTGTGGCTCGCGTTCCGCGCGAACTTCCGCTCGGCGCGGGCGTTCGAGGAAATCCTGGTCACCCCGGTACGGCTGGTCTGGCGCAAGGTATCCGCGCGCGGCGAGCAGCGCGAAGACACCATGAACCCGCGCTGGGTGCGCCTCGATACGACCTCCGACGAATTGTCGGGCGTTACCCGCATCGCGCTGACCGAACGCCGCATTACGCGCGTGATCGGCGCATTCCTGCCACCGGTGCAGAAAGAGCGTCTCGCGAAGTCGCTCGCCTCCGCGCTCGCGACCGCGAAGCGATAAATCCCGCGAAATCGGGTGGCTTGCGCTATCCTGCGAGCCTACCTCCTCCACCAATGGAGGATATTGCGATGCTTGCCGGAGCCATGAAGATTTCAGACACCGCGAACCGGCAGGATTACGAAACGGTTCGCCGCGCGATCGAATATCTGACCAGAAAGTTCCGCGAACAGCCGGAAGTGGAAGCCGTTGCGGCAGCCATGAAGACGGACCCGCGCACGCTGAACGAATTGTTCCGCCGCTGGTGCGGGCTGACACCGAAGGCCTTCTTGCAGGCCGTCACCCTCGACAATGCGAAGCAACTGCTCGCGCAGTCGCCGAACATTCTGGAAACGAGCTACGAACTCGGCCTGTCGGGGCCGGGGCGGCTGCACGATCTTTTCGTCGTGCACGAAGCGATGTCGCCCGGCGAATGGAAAACCGGCGGCGAAGGCCTCGAAATCCGCTATGGCTTTCATCCATCTCCCTTTGGAACTGCGCTCGTGATGGTGACGAAACGCGGCCTATGTGGCCTCGCCTTCGCCGATCCCGGCAAGGAAAACGCGGCGCTGAAAGACATGCGCGCGCGCTGGAAGAACGCAGACTACGCCGAAGACTCCGCCGCCACCGCCGATATCGCCGCGCGCATCTTCCAGTCCGAGCGCTGGAAGCCGGATACGCCGCTCCGCGTGGTGTTGATCGGCACCGATTTCGAGGTGCGGGTCTGGGAGACGCTCCTGAAAGTGCCGCTCGGCCGCGCGGCGACCTATAGCGACGTTGCGAAGAAAATCGGCAAGGACAATGCGGCGCGCGCGGTCGGCGCAGCGGTCGGGAAAAACCCGATTTCATTCGTGGTGCCGTGTCACCGCATCGTTGGCGTAAGCGGTGCGCTTACCGGCTATCACTGGGGATTGACGCGAAAACGCGCAATGCTCGGCTGGGAACAGGCACGGTTGATTACCTGAACGGCTTGATCCCCTGCCCACGCCGCATCATGCTGTCCCTCTTTGGGGGTATTCGTATGAGCTGGCAGGCTATTGTTTCCATGGCAATTTGCGTTGCGTTTTTCATTGTCGCGATCATGCTGATCCTGGGCGGACTGAATATTACATCCGCGATCGCGCGCTATGCCGGAATCGGCGCCGGGGCGGCGCTTGGCGTAATCACCGGGCCGATCCTGCAACGCAAACTGTTCGGCTGACTTCAGGACGCGAGATCGAGCTTCTCCGCGACCGTCGCGTCGGCGTTCAGCCTGTAGATGATCGGCACGCCGGTCGCGAGTTCGCGCTTGATGATGCTTTCGGGGGTGTGATTCTCCAGCACCATGATTAACGCACGCAGCGAATTGCCGTGCGCAGCGACCAGCGTGCGCTCGCCGCGCAGCACACCGGGCAGGATGTGCTGCACGTAATAGGGAAGCGCGCGCGCGACCGTATCCTTCAGGCTTTCGCCGCCCGGCGGCGGCGTGTCGTAGGAGCGCCGCCAGATGTGAACCTGCTCCTCGCCCCATTTCTTGCGGGCGTCGTCCTTGTTCAATCCGTTCAGATCGCCGTAGTCGCGCTCGTTCAGCGCCTTGTCCTTGTGAACCGTAATGCCGCCCTGGCTCATCTCGTCGAGCACCAGCCCCAGCGTGCGCTGCGCGCGCTTCAGCGCGGAGGTGTAAGCGACATCGAACTGGATGCCACGCGCCTTCAACTTCTGCCCGGCGGCCTTGGCTTCGGATACGCCCTGTTCGGTGAGGTCGACATCGCGCCAGCCCGTGAAAAGGTTCTTCAGGTTCCACTCACTCTGGCCATGACGGACAAGAACCAGCAGACGTTCCATTTTTTCACTTCCTGATCTTTATGCGCGCGATACTCGCCGCGACGTGCCGGGCCATCCGTACCGCCGCGTGCGGCGTGAGGTAAAACAAAGCGGCCGTCCCCGCAAGGAAGCCGAGCAGCAGCGCAAGGTCGCTCCGCGTTTCCAGCCCCGGAAACTCGCCGCGGGCATAGCGATAGACCACGAAGCCTGCGAGAAAGATCATCGGCGCGGCCAGCACCAGTCCGATACGATGCGCGGCCGAGCGGCGCGGTGGCGTTTCGTCCACGGCTATTTTCCACGCCGGGCGGTGATGCCGGCGGCAATCATGACTGCCGCGCCGAGCAGAAACACCGCGAGACCGGCGATCAGGGAAATCGGGCGCGGCGCAATTCCCGTGACCCGCGAAACAAACGGCGTGCCGAGAAAATAAATATAGAGCGCGACCAGTAACAGAATAAAAAGCGCGGGGAGCGGCTTCGACTTCATTGCCGTTACGAAAGACCGAGCACGTCCGCCATCGAATAGATGCCGGGCTTCTTTCCCTTGCCCCACTTCGCTGCCGCAAGCGCGCCGCGCGCGAAGATCATGCGGTCCTCGGCCTTGTGGGTCAGTTCGATGCGCTCGGATGCGCCCGCGAAAATCACGCTGTGCTCTCCGACCACGGTGCCGCCGCGCAGCGTGGCAAAACCGATGTCGCCCGCCTTGCGCGCGCCGGTATGCCCGTCGCGGGAGCGAACCGAGTTCTTCGCGAGGTCGATCCCGCGCCCTTCCGCCGCTGCATTGCCGAGCAGCAGCGCGGTGCCGGATGGCGCATCGACCTTCCTGTTGTGATGCATCTCCAGCACTTCAATGTCGAAGTCCGGGCCAAGCGCGGCGGCAGCGCGCTTCACCAGCGCGGCCAGCAGGTTGACGCCGAGGCTCATGTTGCCGGACTTGATCAGCGCCGCATGGCGCGCGGCCGCTTCAAGTTTCTTGTCGTCGGCATCCGACAGGCCGGTGGTGCCGATCACATGCACGATGCGCGCCTGTGCCGCGAGCGCGGCCAGTTCGACGGTCGAAGCGGGCGTGGTGAAGTCGATGATCGCGTCGGCCTGCGCCACTAGTGGCAGCGCGCCGGCCACGACCTTAACGCCGGAAGGCTCATGTCCTGCAAGCAAGCCGGTATCCGCGCCGATTTCGGCCGCACCTTCACGATCAACCGCCCCCGCCAGCGCGAAACCCGGCACTTCGTAAATCGCGCGCAGCAACGTGCGGCCCATGCGGCCGCCGGCACCGGCGATGACGAGACGAAGATCGGCCATTTCGCGCGCTCCAGAATACGCGCGCGGGTATAGCGTGACCGCGCGGAGCGGGAAAGCAGCGCCGTCGAGGCAGCGTTAAGACGGCTGCGGGCCGTCGTACCCTTCGATGATGACGATGTCGCCTTCCGAGATCGGCGCGCGGATCGAGATGGCGTGCGCGTATTCCGGCGAATGGTAGCAATCGACCGCCGCCTGATAGCTGGGGAATTCGATCACCACGTTCCGCGAGCGCGAGGAGCCTTCCGGATTCTCGAACTTGCCGCCACGCACCACGAAACGCGCGCCGTATTTCTTGAAGGCGATGGCGTTGGCGTCGCGATACTTCCCGTAGATGTCGTCGTCCCGCACGTCGACCCGTGCAATCCAGTAACCCTTTGCCATTTCACTCCCCTTATTTTTTCGTTTGTTCGATTTCCGCGACGATAGTCTCGGCGGCAGCCTTCGGGTCTTCGGCCGCGAGAATCGGACGGCCGATCACCATGTAATCCGCGCCGGCCTTGATCGCATCGGACGGCGTCATGATCCGTTTCTGGTCACCCTTCGCACTGCCCGCGGGGCGAATACCCGGCGTGACCAGCAGCATCTTCTCTCCGACCTTGCGGCGAATGTCGGCGGCTTCCGCCGGCGAGCAAACCAGACCGTCGATGCCGATGGCGCTTGCCTGCGCCGCGCGGCGCGCGACCAGTTCGGGCACGGTCGCGCTATAGCCTGCATCGTTCAGGTCGTTATCGTCCCATGACGTGAGCACGGTCACGGCCAGCACTTTCAGTCCGCTGTTGCCGCGCCCTTCCACCGCCGCGCGCATGGTTTGCGGAAACGCGTGCACGGTCAGGAACGTCACGCCAAGTTGTGCCGCGCGTTCGGTCGCGCGCATGACGGTGTTGCCGATGTCGTGCAGCTTCATGTCGAGGAAGACTTTCTTCCCGCCCTGCACGAGGTCTTCGGCAAGCGAGAGGCCGCCCGCCATCACCAATTCGTAGCCGATCTTGTAGAAGCTCGCGGAATCGCCGAGCGCCCACACCGCCTTCTCGGCTTCCGCCACGTCCGGCACGTCGAGGGCGACGATCACGCGGTCGCGCGCGGAGACGTTTGCGCTCACGGCAACTTCCCCGCGACGTCGATCAGCTTTTGCAAGGAGTTGACCAGCATCTTCTGCGTGCGCTCGTCTTTCAGCGCGCCGCGCTCGTCGAACGCGCTGCCCGCGCCCGCGACGGATACTTGTTCGGGCAGTACCAGTGCGCCGAGACCCAGTTCGAGAATCTGCCGGAGATTCATCAACGCCCGGTAGCCGCCAAGGCGTCCATCGGAAGTCGCCGCAATCGAGAATACGCAGGATTTGTACGGGTCGGGCTTCTCGCGCACGCGCGAAACCCAGTCGATCGTATTTTTCAGGAGCGGCGGAACGGATGCGTTGTATTCCGGCGTGACGATATAGATGCCGTGATGCTCCGCCATCGCGGCCTGCAGTTTCTTCGCGTTTTCCGGCTGGCCTTCACGCGCTTCGCGGTCGGCGTCGTAGATCGGCATTTCATAGTCGGTGAGCGAGATCAGGTTCGCCTCCGCGCCAAGCACCGCAAGTTCGCGGGCAACATGCGCGGCGAGTTGGCCACTGAACGCGCCGGTACGGATCGAACCGGCGAAAACGAGAATACGTTTCTGCACCGTCATTTTGCGCGATAGGTCCATACTTGCGCGGGCGGGAGATTCCACCATACGCGCTTCGAAGCCGAGGTTTCGTACAAATCCGATTGCAGCGGCAGCGGCGAGTTCGCGCCGTAAGTGAACTGGATAAACGGCGCGCCGGGACGCAGCATCCGCATCGTACTCTCGATCAAACGCTTGCGCTGCTCATGCGGAAAGTTCAGGAGCGGCAGGCTCGACACGACGGCCGCGAACGGCGGCGCCGCATGCCCTTTCAGGGTTTCCTCGAGCGCGAAGGCATCACCCTGCACCACGTTCACCAGCGGGAAGCGAACGAACAGAAGATCGCAAAACTTCTTCTCGAACTCGACCAGCACGAGCCGCTTCGGCTCGATGCCGCGATCCACCAGCGCCTTCGTGACCGGGCCGGTGCCGGGTCCGAGTTCGACGATCGGTCCTTCGACGGCAGGATCGACGATGGCCGCCATGGTGCGCGCAAGCGCGGGACCGGAAGGCGCAACTGCGCCGACACCTTTCGGATTGAGCAGCCAGGAGAATAAAAAGCGCGCCTGATCGCCGAGCCGCGAGCCGCTGAATTCCGCTCCGGTGGGCGACGACATCCGCGTACCTCTGCTTACTCAGGCTATGGAAAAGCCGTACGTCCCGCGCCTAGCGCGGTCAAGCGCTCAACTGAAGAGGTCGCGCACTTTGGCGAAGAAGCCCGCGGATTCGGGATGCGTATCCTTGGTGCTTTCGCGGTCGAACTCGCGCAGCAGTTCCTTCTGCCGCTTGGTGAGCTTCTGCGGCGTCTCGACCACGACCTGCACGACCATGTCGCCACGCGCCCGCGAACGCAGTACCGGCATGCCCTTGCCGCCGAGGCGAAGACGCTTCCCCGATTGCGTGGCTTCGGGAATTTTTACCTTGGTGCGGCCGCCGTCGATGGTAGGCACTTCGAATTCGCCGCCGAGCGTCGCGGTCACCATCGAGACCGGCACGCGGCAATAGAGGTCCGCGCCGTCGCGCTGGAACATCGCGTGCTGCGTCACCGTGAGGAAAATGTAGAGATCGCCGTTGCCGCCGCCACGCGCACCGGCCTCGCCCTCGCCGGCAACGCGGATGCGCGTTCCATCCTCGACGCCGGCCGGGATCGGCACTTCGAGCGTGCGCTCCTTCTGCACGCGGCCGGCACCGGAGCAGGCCTTGCAGGGGTCCTGCACGATTGCGCCACGGCCCTGACAGGAAACGCAGGTACGCTCCAGCGTGAAGAAACCCTGTGCATGACGCACACGGCCCGAACCGCCACAGGTCTTGCACTGCACCGGCTGCGTACCGGCTTTCGCGCCCGTGCCGGAGCAGACCTCGCAGGTCACGTTGGTCGGCATCTCGATGGTCGCGGTCTTGCCGTTGAACGCTTCCTCCAGCGAGATTTCGAGATTGTAGCGAACGTCCGCGCCGCGCTCGCGTCCGCCGGACCGCGCGCGGCGGCCGAGACCGCCGAACAGATCATCGAAAATATCGGAGAAGGCAGAAGTGAAATCACCGCCGAAACCGCCCGGCCCGCCCGCGCCGCCGTTCTCGAACGCACCGTGACCGTAGCGGTCGTAGGCCGCGCGCTTCTGCGGATCCTTCAGGCAGTCATAGGCTTCGTTGATTTCCTTGAACCTCGCTTCGCAATCCTTGTCGCCCGGATTTTTGTCCGGATGCCATTGCATCGCGAGCTTGCGGAAAGAGGTCTTGATTTCGCTATCGGTCGCCGTGCGCGTGACGCTCAGGACTTCGTAGTAGTCGCGCTTGGACATTATCCGGTACCGCTCAGAAAAATGGCCTTCGTCCGCTGCGGGTTTGCGCTGCTTTGGACGAAGGCCATCCGTTTCACTCTAGTTCGGTCCGCGCTTACGCGGACTTTTTCTGGTCGCCCTTGTCGTTCTTGTCGTCCTTCACTTCCGTGAATTCCGCATCGACGACATCGTCCTTCTGGGCGTCGGCGCCCGCAGTGGCGTTGCCCGCGTTCTGCTGCGCGGCGTACATCGCTTCGCCGAGTTTCATGGACGACTGCGCGAGCGCGTTGGTCTTGGCCTTGATATCCTCGCCGTTGTCGCCCTTCAGCGCTTCCTTGAGGTCGTTCAGGGCCGACTCGATCGAGGACTTGGTGCCGGCATCGACCTTGTCGCCGTGCTCGCCGAGCGACTTCTCGGTCGCGTGGACGAGCGCTTCGCCCTGGTTCTTGGCTTCCACCAGTTCGCGCCGCGCCTTGTCTTCGGTCGCGTGCAGTTCGGCGTCTTTCACCATCTTCTCGATGTCGGCGTCCGACAGACCGCCGGATGCCTGGATGCGGATCTGCTGCTCCTTGCCGGTGCCCTTGTCCTTCGCCGCCACGTTGACGATGCCGTTGGCGTCGATGTCGAAGGTGACTTCGATCTGCGGCACGCCGCGCGGCGCGGGCGGAATGCCGACGAGGTCGAACTGGCCGAGCAGCTTGTTGTCGGCCGCCATCTCGCGCTCGCCCTGGCTGACGCGGATGGTGACGGCGCCCTGATTGTCTTCCGCGGTCGAGAACACCTGCGATTTCTTGGTCGGGATCGTGGTGTTGCGCTCGATCAGGCGGGTGAATACGCCGCCGAGCGTTTCGATGCCGAGCGAGAGCGGAGTGACGTCCAGCAACAGCACGTCCTTGACGTCGCCCTGCAACACGCCCGCCTGCACCGCGGCGCCGATCGCGACCACTTCGTCCGGGTTGACGCCCTTGTGCGGCTCCTTGCCGAAGAACTGCTTCACGACTTCCTGCACCTTCGGCATGCGGGTCATGCCGCCGACGAGCACGACTTCATGGATGTCGCCCGCCGAAAGGCCGGCGTCTTTCAGCGCGAGGCGGCACGGCTCGACCGTCTTCTGGATGAGGTCGTCGACCAGCGCCTCGAACTTGGCGCGGGTCAGCTTCATGGTGAGATGCTTCGGACCGGACGCATCCGCCGTGATGAACGGCAGGTTGATTTCGGTCTGCGTGGCGGAGGACAGTTCGATCTTCGCCTTTTCGGCGGCTTCCTTCAGACGCTGGAGCGCGAGCTTGTCCTTGCGCAGGTCGATGCCCTGCTCTTTCTTGAACTCGTCCGCGAGATAGCCGACCAGGCGCATGTCGAAGTCTTCGCCGCCGAGGAAGGTGTCGCCGTTGGTCGACTTCACCTCGAACACGCCGTCGCCGATTTCGAGAATGGAAATATCGAAGGTGCCGCCGCCGAGATCGTATACGGCGATCATGCCCTGCTTCTGCTTGTCGAGGCCGTAGGCCAGTGCAGCCGCGGTCGGCTCGTTGATGATGCGCAGCACTTCGAGGCCCGCGATCTTGCCGGCATCCTTGGTGGCCTGACGCTGCGCGTCGTTGAAGTAGGCGGGAACGGTGATGACGGCCTTCTCGACCTTGGAGCCGAGATAGGCTTCCGCCGTCTCCTTCATCTTCTGCAGGATGAAAGCGGAGACCTGCGAAGGCGAATACTTCTGGCTACCATCGGAGAGCCAGGCGTCGCCGTTGTCGCCCTTCACGATCTGATAAGGGACGAGCTTCTTGTCCTTCTCGACCATCGGGTCGTCGTAGCGGCGGCCGATCAGGCGCTTTACGGCGAAGAAGGTCTTTTCCGGATTGGTTACGGCCTGACGCTTCGCAGGCTGGCCAACGAGGCGCTCGCCGTCATTGGTAAACGCGACGATGGACGGCGTGGTGCGCGCGCCCTCGGCGTTCTCGAGAACTTTCGGCGTCGTGCCGTCCATGACGGCGACGCAGGAATTGGTGGTACCGAGGTCGATTCCGATGACCTTGGACATGGCTTACCTCTCATTTCCGGCAGGCCGACCGGGTCCTGATCAGGCACCCTGTGGAAACGGGTTTCGCACCGTTTCCCCTCGGCCCCCGCGTTGGGGATTTGCCGCGGTAATTCCCGCGGCTGTTCGCGAGGCATATAGGCAGGGGGCCTATATGCCGCAAGGCTTTCTGGCCCCTAAAGCTTGGTCGAATCCCGTCCCGGCCGGGGACGGTAAAGGGGAAGCGTCCAGCCCCAGACCAGCGTTCCGGCGCGCACAAGGAAGGCAACCAGAAACCCCGCCGTGGCCCCGGTCCAGAACGGCGCACCGGCCAGCGCCAGCAGGACGAAGGTCAGCGCCCCGGCAAAGGCGCAGGTGATGTAGAGGTCGCCCCGGAGAATGACGGAAGGCTCGCCCGCCAGCACGTCGCGAATCACGCCGCCGAAAGTCGCGGTCAGGATACCGAGCGCCAGCGCATCCGCCGCCGACGCGCCGACCGCAAGCGTCTTCGCTGCGCCCACCACCGCGTAGGCCGCAAGCCCGACCGCGTCGGCCCACAGCAGCACACGATAGCGCGACTCGAGCAGATGCGCGGTGAAGAAAACCGCGACCGACATTGCCAGCGGAATGGCGAGATACAGGGGATGCCGCACCCAGAACACAGGCACGTCGAGCAGAATGTCGCGAAGCGTGCCGCCGCCCAGCGCGGTGATGGTCGCAAAGAAGACAAAGGCCACGATGTCGAGTTGCTTGCGCGAAGCGGCGAGCGCGCCGGTCGCGGCGAAGAGGGCGATGCCGGTGTAGTCGAGAATCTGGAGAAACAGGGAAAGCTGGGTCATAGGCTCGAACGGAATTAGACGGCCAACCCATCGCTGGGTAGAAGGAAACGCGCGATGCGCGGGGACAATAGGGGCGGGATCGCATGAGCGCCAGCAGGCATCACTCGAAGGGACAGGAGGTCGTCGCCGGCCTGACCACGTTCGCGGCGATGTCCTACATCATGTTCACCAACCCGCTGATCCTGAAAGACGCGGGGATGCCGGCCGGCCCGGTATTCCTGTGGACCTGCATCACCGCCGCCGCCGCATCCTTCATGGCGGGCTGGCGGCTGAACACGCCGACCGCCATGGCCTGCGGCATGGGCCTCAATCTTTTCGTCGCGGACTACGCGATCAAGCGCGGCGTGCCCTGGCCCTATCTCCTGCTCACCTGCAGCCTTGTGGCAATCGCGGTGCTCGCGCTTTCGATCCGGCTGCAACGCGGGCAACCTTCATGGCGGCAGAAACTCATCACCGACATTCCCCCGGAAATCTTCGCCGCCATCAAGGGCGGCATCGGCGCGCTGCTGGCGGAGGCCGCGATCCGCGAGATCAAATCGCTGAGCGAGCGCGTCGAGTTCTGGAAGGTGATCCTCGCTTTCGCAGCCGGCGTGCTGGTGATCGTGGTGATGAAGTGGCTTTACGCCACGAAGGTCGATGCGCTGAAGCCCAGACAGCAACCGGGAAATGCTTTGCGGCTTCTCGATTCCGCGCCCTTCATCGTTTCCATCGCTGTGATGATCCCGTTCGCGCTGGCGCTGGGGCTGACGCAATCGCTTGCGCCGGAGCCGCAGCTTTACTGGGTATGGGGCGAGAAGGGACTCGGCTGGTTCGACAGAACGCCGGATCACCTGCTGGAGCTTTGCGTCGTGTTCGCGGCTGCTGCGTTCTTCGTGCTGCTGCTCGATATCGCGGGCAGCCCCTATGAGTATGTGACCTCGGAAGAAGAAGGGAAAAAGCTCTCCCCCGAAACGAAAGAAGCGATCATCGACCGCAGCCTGAAAATCGATTCGGTCGCCAACGTGCTGGCCCCGGTCGCGGGCGTGACGCCGCTCGTTTATTACGCCGAGAACCACGCAGGCTGGAAAGCCTACGGCAAGACCGGCCTTGTCGCGCAGGTGGCGGCGGCCTGCTTCGCCGTCTTCGCCATCATCGCGATCATCTCGATTTCGCTCGGACGCGGCATCACCGAGTTCATCCCGAAGTTCGCGATCATGCCGACGCTGTTCTTCATCGGCCTTCTGGTCACCGCGGAATCCTTCGTGCCGCCGGTGCCCACGCCCGGCTCAAAAGAAAAAAAGAAGAAAGAGACGCCGACGGGAAGGATTCTCTATTTCGTGCCCGCGGCGCTGACGGTCGTGATGGTTCCCGCCACGCGCTTCGACTATGCGCTCGCGGCGGGCATCCTCAGCCACGCCGTGATTTCGATTTTCCCCGAAAGCTATATCGGCACCAAGCGCGCGAGTTCGAACGCGCTGATCGGCATCTACATCGCCGCGTTCATCGTGCTGGTGCTCAGCCTGCGATAGCTGCTGCCTGTAGTTCTATTTGCGGCGCAGGATCAGAATATCGTCGATGACGGCAAGCTCGCGATACTTCGCGAGTTCGTTTGCCAGCGCCGCATCGGCGTTGGCCCATTTCAGCCAGTCGAAACGGATACGATCGACGAGGATGATGTCGGGCCGCTCGCGGGCAATGTCCTCGACCAGCATGGCGCGGTCGCGCGCCTCGAAGGATTTGAGCCGCGCGATTTCCGCGGCATCGTTCGTTTGCAGTTGCAGGATCAGCGAACCGGCCGCGATCCACTGGCTGCATACGCGCCCTACCCATTTTCCGTTCAGCGCCCTCGTCAGCGGATGGCCGACTGCGATGTCGGAGGAGATGGCGAGAATTTTCGGGTTCTTCACGTTCGCGCGGATGGGATCGAGCAGCGCGCGCGTATCCACATGGAAACTCATCCAGAGGAAGGCCGCGGCGGCAAGCAGCCCGGTCAGCGCCGCCGCGCCGAGGCGCTTGCCGCGTTCGCCGGGCGATTCTTCTTTCATGTCGAGCGGCCAGCGTTGCACGAAAGCAATCGCCACCGCTGCCACGATCAACGCCAGCATCGGGTACGAGTGATAGGCCCAGCCTTTCAACTGCGCGTAATACGAGATCGAGAAACCTGCCGCCGCGGCGAGCAGAACCGAATACGGCGCCGCGAGCATCGCGCGGCCCTTTAGCATCCAGATCGTCAGGAGCGCGAGCGCGAAAACCGGCGTCGCGAAATGAACCAGAAACTTCCAGAGTTCGGCGCGCACGGGAAGATAGATCGCGGAGACGAGCGGCAGCACGTCGGAAATGAATACCGGATACGCGAGCCAGACCAGCGTGGCGTAAGCGATGGCCATTGCGGCCGCGACCCAGTTTTCCGGAGCGAACAATACGCGCCAGTCGCGCGTCGAAGCCGCAGCAGCAGCGGACGCAAACACAATTCCGAATACGAGATGCGGCTTGATGACAACCGTGATGCCTGCGCCGACCCCTGCGATCAAAGCAAACATCAGCGCGGGAGATTTTCCCGCAGACCGGGCGGCATAGACCGCAAGCGCAGGCATGAAAGTGATCAGCGCCACATGCTCTCGCTGCGCGAAGGCCTGTGCGGGCAGAATCAAAAGGGCGGCAGCGAACAGCGCGGCCAGTCGCGAGGCTGCGTCTTCCGAAAACAGTTTCGCCTGCCGCGTGATCGCGCCCGCGATTAAAAGCGCGATGCCGGTACCGACGAACACCAGCGCACCGACAACAAACTCCGGCGAAAGATGCAGCAGCCGAGCGAGTGCGACCGCGGGCAGATAGATCAGGATCGAGGCGGGCGGATTGACTTCGAGAATGTCGCGGTAAGGCTGCGCGCCATCCAGCACCTTCTCGCCGACCGTAATCAGCCAGCTCACATCCGCGGTGGTCGGAAATATCGCGCGCACCAGCAATGCGATTACGAGAACCATGAGCAGCGGCGCATGGAGGCGGAAAAATCCGCGCAGCGATTCGATATTGCTTGCGGGCGCGGCCCGCACGCCACCCGTCGCGAGCGGCGGCATGGTCAGACCTCGCCGCAGGTCATGTATTGCGCGCCGAGCGGCGTCCACGAGAACGCGCGCTCGACGGCGCGCGCCGCGCGGTTGGCCCACGGCAACATCAGGAAGAAATCGGTCTCGATGTTCTTCAGCCCGGCTTCCTGCATGAGGCTCATGGTCTTGCTCGAACGCAGCAGGACCGCGTCGGCATCGAACTCGCAGCGATTCACCGCGATGCGGGTCAGCGGATTCCACGGATTATGCTCGATGATGCAGACGAGCCCGCCGGGGCGGATCACGCGCTTCATCTCGTTCATGAAACGCTGCCACTGCATCGGCGGAACGTGGTGCATCACGCAGATCGCGCTCACGAAATCGAATGACTTGTCCCAATAGGGAATCGCGGCGCCGTCATAGGAGACATATTCCACGTCGCGCTTCGCGGCCATCGCCTGTTCGATGCTTTTCGGCGAAATGTCCACGCCGCAGTAGCGCGTGAAGTATTGGCGCACATAGGGATGAAACGCGCCGACGCCGCAGCCGACATCGAGGCCGTCCGGCTTCGTATGCTCGCCGAAATGCGCGGCGATGCGCGCGCGCATCAGATCAGCCTTCGCCTGCAAGAAGAAATCGTGCTTCAGGCCGGAGAAGTCGATCGAGCCTTGCACGACCTGTCCATAGGAGCGGTCGTAATTGTCGAACAATTGGGTCATGCGGCCCTCACATCGTCGCGCGATGCTTTTTCTTCCGCGCGGAAGCCAACTTTCTTCGCGACGACATAGAGCGGGCGGCGCTTCACTTCCGCATGGATGCGGCCGACATAAAGACCGACCATGCCGGTCAGCAGCATGTTCAGCCCGCACAGGAACGAGACGATCACCACCGTCGAGGTCCAGCCGCGCACCACGCTGTCGCTGAACAGCCCGGCGAAGATCGAATAGACGCCGTAGAGCACCGCGAGCGCCGATACGGCGGCGCCGCACCAGATCGCGGCCTTCAGCGGCGCGTCGGAGAAACTCACCACGCCGTTCACGGCGAGGCGCACCATTTTCCAGAACGGATACTTTGTTTCGCCCGCTGCGCGCGCGGGGCGATGGAACGCGACTTCCGTTTGCTTGAAGCCGAGCCACGCGAACATGCCGCGCACGAAGCGGTCGCGCTCCGGCATTTCGCGGAACGCTTCCAGCACCTTGCGGTCGATCAGGCGGAAATCGCCAACGTCGCGCGGAATGTCGATCGAGGAAAGTTTGCCGAGCAGGCGATAGAAAATCGCCGCGGTTTTTTTCTTGAAGGCGCTTTCGCCGTCGCGCGAGAGTCTGCGCGCCTGCACGATGTCGTAGCCTTCCTTCCAGCGCGCGATCATCTCAAGGATCACTTCCGGCGGATCCTGCAGGTCGGCATCCATCACGATGATGGCGTCGCCGGCCGCGACATCCATGCCCGCGGTGATCGCGATCTGGTGGCCGAAGTTGCGCGAGAGGCGAATGAAGCGAATGCGCGGATCGTCCTTCGCCTTCGCTTCGAGTATAATGGAAGAAGTGTCGCGCGAGCCGTCGTCCACGAAGATTGCTTCCGCCTTCGCGTCGAGCTGCGCGAGCAGCGTGTTCAACCGGTGCAGCAACAAGGGCAGCACGGCTTCTTCGTTGTAGACGGGGATGACCAGGCTGTAGCGGACGCCTTCGGTCGGATTCGGGATCATCAGCGCGTTCCGGCTCGGGCGGCGAAGTTGCCCGAACTTAGTGAAGCGCCGTTAACAAGCTGTTTCGGAAAAGGACCGGAAAAACCGCCTGAAATCAGGCGGTTTTATCGACTTCGGCGCCTTCCGTGGGGGCGGCTTTCGGACCGCCCTTGGCGACCCCGACCATCGCCGGGCGCAGCACGCGCTCGCCGATGCCGTAGCCGGGCTGCACCACCTGCACCACCGTTCCGGCCGGAACCGACTCGTCGGGAACCTCGAACATGGCTTGGTGGAAGTTCGGATCGAACTTCTGGCCCTTCGGGTCGATGCGTTTCACGCCGTGCTTTTCGAGGGACTTCAGAAGCTCGCGGCCGGTAAGATCGACCCCGTCGAGGAGCGAGCGCAACGTGCCTTCGGCGGCCTCGCGCGCCATCGGATCGACCGCGTCGAGCGCACGGCCCAGATTGTCGGCGACATTCAGCATGTCGCGGGCGAAACCTGCGATGGAATAGTTGCGCGCATCCGCCACGTCGCGCTCGGCACGGCGGCGGGTGTTTTCCATTTCGGCATGGGCGCGCAGGTACTTGTCTTTCAGCTCCGCAGCCTGCGCTTCCAGTTTCACGACCTGCGCTTCGAGCTGGGTGCGCTCGTCGATATAGGCGCCCTGCGGCGCATTCTCGTTCGCCGCGCCGGGCCGCCCTTCAGCCGTATGTTCTGCCGGTTTTTTGGTTTCGTCCTGCATCGCCGGGTTCTGTAATTCGCGAGATATGGCCCGCATATCAGGTCGCGGGCCGGAAAAATCAAGTTTTCAAGCGCGGCTAATTGCCGAGGAGCTTGCTCACCACCTGCGCGGTGTAATCCACCATCGGGATCACGCGGGCATAGTTGAGCCGGGTCGGGCCGATCACGCCGAGCACGCCGACCACCCTGCCCTCGCTGTTGCGGTAGGGCGCAACGATGGTGGAGGAGCCGGACAGCGAGAACAGCTTGTTCTCGGAGCCGATGAAGATGCGTAGGCCCTCGGCTTCTTCCGCCTTGCCGAGCAAATCCGCGACCTCGCCCTTCTGTTCCAGATCGTCGAACAGAAGCCGGATGCGCTCCAGATCCTCTGCCGCCTTCAGGTCTTCCAGCAGCTTCGCGTGGCCGCGCACGATCAGGCGGCGCGAACCGGCGTCGCCGCCGGACCAGCTTGCCAGTCCCGCCGAAACGATGCGCTGCGTAAGTTCGTCGAGTTCGGCTTTCGCCGCCGTGAGCGAGCGCTCCAGTTCGGATTTCACCTCGCCGAGCGTGCGGCCGCGGATGCGGGCGCTGAGAAAATTGGTGGCCTCGACCAGCGCGGAATCCGGCACGTCCTTCGGCAGATCGAGCAGCCGGTTCTCGACATGGCCGTCCTCGGAAACCAGCACCGCGAGCGCACGGCCGCGATCGAGCCGCACGAACTCGATCTGCTTCAGGCGCGGATTGGTTTTCGTTGCGGTCACGACGCCCGCGCCGCGCGAGAGGCCGGAGAGCATGGTGGACGCCTGCCCCAGCACCTCGTCGAGGGTGCCGCCGCGCGCCGCCTTCACCTGCGCCTCGATCTTGTGGCGCTCGGTTTCGGCGAGGTCGCCGATTTCGAGCAGCGCATCGACGAAGAAGCGCAGGCCCCGCTCTGTGGGAAGGCGGCCCGCGCTGGTATGCGGCGAATAGATCAGTCCCGCGCCTTCGAGGTCCGCCATCACGTTTCGCACCGAGGCGGGCGAGAGCGTCATCGGGATGATGCGCGCAACATTGCGCGAGCCGACCGGCTCGCCGGTCGCGAGATAGGACTCGACGATGCGCTTGAAAATCTCGCGCGAGCGCTCGTCCAGCTCGCGCAGGCTCTGGCCGGCAGGGCGGATCGGGATTTCGGCGGACAAGCGCGGCTCCGGTTCCAAAACGCTAAAGTCTTGCCGAATCTGGCGCTTTCACAGGGTCGCGGCAAGGGCGAACTGCCTCTTTGCTTTCTTGTTTGCTTGCTTGCGCCCGCGCCCTGCCCCTACAAGGACCGCGAATCGAAACGGAGAGAAATCATGCGGCCGAGCGGGCGGGCGAACGACGAGATGCGGGCGGTATCCTTCGAGCGCGGCTATTCGCGCCATGCGGAAGGCTCCTGCCTCGTGCGCTTCGGCGACACGCATGTGCTCGTCACCGCTTCGCTGGAAGAGCGGCTGCCGCCGTGGCTGAAGGGACAGGGCCGCGGCTGGGTGACGGCGGAATACGGGATGCTGCCGCGCTCGACGCATGACCGCACGCGGCGCGAAGCGGCGGGCGGCAAGCAGTCGGGACGCACGCTGGAAATCCAGCGCCTGATCGGACGTTCGCTGCGCACCGTCACCGATCTCGTTGCTCTGGGCGAACGCCAGATCACGCTCGACTGCGACGTGATCCAGGCGGACGGCGGCACGCGCACCGCGTCGATCACCGGCGCATGGATTGCGCTCTACGACTGCATCGCGTGGATGAAGAAGCGCGGCATGATCACAAAGCCCGTGCTGACCGATCAGGTGGCGGCGATCTCCTGCGGCATCGTCGAGGGCACGCCGGTGCTCGACCTCAACTACGAGGAAGACTCCAGCGCCGAGACCGACATGAACCTGGTCATGACCGGCTCAGGCGGCATCATCGAGATTCAGGGCACCGCCGAGAAAAAACCGTTCACCAACGAAGAAATGAACGCGCTGATCGAACTGTCGCGGAACGGCATCCGCAAGCTGGTTGATCTCCAGAAGACGACGGTCGCGTAGCGAAATGGCGCGCAAACTTTCCGGACGAGTCGTGCTTGCGACCCACAATGCCGGGAAGCTGAAGGAAATGCGCGAACTGCTCGCGCCCCACGGCGTCGAGGTCGTCTCCGCCGGAGAACTGGGGCTGCCGGAGCCGGAAGAAAACGGCACGACATTCGAGGCCAACGCGCGCATCAAGGCGGAAGCCGCCGCGAAGGCCGCGAACCTTCCCGCCTTCGCGGATGATTCCGGCCTGACGGTGGACGCGCTGAACGGCGCGCCGGGGATCTACTCCGCGCGCTGGGCGGGATCGTCGAAGAATTTTTCGCAGGCCATGCGCATTGTCGAGGAAAAGCTGCACGAAGCGAACGCGAAGACGCCCGCGCAGCGCAAGGCCGCGTTCGTTTCCGCGTTGTGTGTCGCGTGGCCCGATGGCGAGACGGTTACGTTCGAAGGCCGCGTGGACGGCACGCTGGTCTGGCCGCCGCGCGGGACCGCCGGCTTCGGCTACGACTCGATGTTCCTTCCCGACGGAAAGGAAAAAACCTTCGGCGAGATGACGGCGGAAGAAAAACACGGCCTGCCGCCGCACGGCGAAGGGCTGTCGCATCGCGCGCGCGCGTTCCTCAAACTCGCGGAGGCGTGCCTTGGCTGATGCCTTCGGCGTCTACGTGCACTGGCCGTTCTGCCTCGCGAAGTGCCCGTACTGCGATTTCAACTCGCATGTGCGCCACGAGAAGCCGGACGAAGCGCGCTATGCACGCGCGATCGCAACCGAACTCGCCTACATAAAGCCGCGCACGGCCTCGCGCGAAGTAAGCAGTATTTTCTTCGGCGGCGGCACGCCCTCGCTGATGCAGCCCTCTACCGTGCAGCACGTACTCGACGAAATCGCGAAGCACTGGACGATTTCAAAGGACGTCGAGATTACGCTGGAAGCGAACCCGACCAGCGTGGAAGCGGAACGCTTCCGCGGCTATCGCGCGGTAGGCGTGAATCGCGTTTCGCTCGGCGTGCAGGCGCTCAACGATATTTCGCTGAAGAACCTCGGCCGCATGCATACGGCAAGCGAAGCGCTCGCCGCGGTGCAGGTCGCGCGCGAAAACTTCCCACGCATTTCCTTCGACCTCATCTATGCGCGGCCGGACCAGTCGCCGCAGGCTTGGCGCGACGAACTGGCGAAGGCGCTTACCTTCGCGCCCGAACATCTCTCGCTGTATCAGCTCACCATCGAGCCGGGCACGGCGTTCGAACTCCTGCATCGCGCAGGAAAACTGGTGACGCCCGACGCCGATACTTCGCGCGCCCTGTGGGACGTGACGCAGGAACTATGCGAAGCGCGCGCGATGCCGGCCTACGAGATTTCCAATCACGCCGTTGCCGGCGCGGAGTCGCGGCATAATCTCGTCTACTGGCGCTATCAGGAATATGCGGGCACGGGACCGGGCGCGCATGGACGGATCGGCGCCGATGGCGCGCGTATCGCGACCGCGACCGAAAAAAATCCTGAACGCTGGCTCGCGCAGGTCGAGCAGCAAGGTCACGGGCTGGTCGAGGAAGAAAAGCTCTCTCAACTCGAACAGGCCGACGAGATGCTGGTGATGGGCCTGCGGCTTGCGGAAGGCATCGACGTCGCGCGCTTCGAGAAGCTCACCGGCGTTTCGCTGAACGAGGAGCGCATGACGTTTCTGGAGAGCGAAGGCCTGATCGAGCGCGGCGCGAACGCAAGGCTGCGGGTAACGCCTTCGGGCTTTCCGTTGTTAGACGCAATAGTTGCAGACTTGGCAGCGTAGTTCGCTTTATTTTTGCGCGTGGCCTTATCCGAAAACCGGTATCCACTTTTCGGGGTCGCGCGCTGACGCGATCGTCGCCGATCTGGCCGCTTGAAAAATTAAAGTGCAGCGCTCGTATTGAAGTTCGGCGGCGCAGCCTGCACGGTGCGCGCGCCGCCGCCGCGGATTTCCATGATCGAGAGCGAGCGCTCGCAGGTGCCGTCGTTGCGGAAGCGGAACACGCCGTCCACGCCCGCAAAGCCGGAACGGCTGGTCAGCACATCCTCGGAAAAGCGATTGGGGCCTTGCGTCTTCACAAGCTGTGCCACCAGCGACACCGCGTCGTAGGCGAGGCTCGCGGTGCGCGCGGGCGCATTGCCGTAACGCGCCTGATAGCGTTGCGCGAAGCCGCGGAAACCCTCCGTCGCGGGCGCAGCAAACCACGCTCCTTCGAGGTCGCGGTTCGTAAATACATTCTGGTCGTCCCACAATCCGGTGCCGAGCATCTGCACGCGCTTCGTGTTGACGCCACTCGCATTCAGCGCCGCGACGATGGTGGCGGTCGCCTCCGCACCGTCGCCGATCAGGAACATGTCGGCCATGCGTGCGCTCGTGCTGGCGCGGCGCGCGGCCGCCTGCATTTCGGAAACGCTGTTCGGATAGCGCTGCAACGTGATGACGTTGATCTTGTACTGGCTGCCGTATTGCTTGATCGCACCTTCGACCACGTTGCCGTAGGCATTGTCGGGCACGAAGGCGATCATCGATTTCTTGCCGCGCGCGGCGGCATAGGAAATCACGCGGTCGACATCGTTCTCCGGCTGGAAGCTGAGCAGATAAATGCCTCGCGCCGCAACGTTGGTGTCGGTCGAGAACGCGATCATCGGCACGCTGCGATTGCGCGTGATCTGGCCGGCGGAAGCGACCGCGTGGCTGAACAGCGGGCCGAGCATGATCTCCGCGCCTTCGGAGATCGCGGCCTGCGCCGCATTCTGCGCGCCCTGCGCGGTGCCGCCGTCGTCCTTGACCATGAGCTGAATATTCGGATTGGCGAATTCGGCGAGCGCAAGCTCGGCGGCGTTGCGCATGGACTGCGCGGCGGCGCCCGCATTGCCGGAACCGCTCAGCGAAAGAATGAGTCCGACGCGGATATTGCCTTGCCCGATATTCTGCAGCGGCTGGACTTCGATCTGGTTATTGGTCGGGTTGGCATCTGCATTCGGCGACATCGGCGAGCGGTCGTCCATGATGCTCGACATCGTCGAGCAGCCGGTGACGAGCGCGGAAGCGCCGAGCAGCAACGCGGTACGGCGCGACAGCATGGCTGCGCTCCATTCCGGCCTGTTCGGGTCTGTCTTGTTCCGCACGCTACTCGCCTCTCGCCCGCTGCCAGGGGCAATCTGGGGGACGCTGGCGTCCCTGTCAAAAACCGCTTAAGCCTTGATAAGCCTGCGATTTATTGCCTCGTCAGGATCTCGGGCGGGATTCTCCGCGAAGCCGATTAAGAAATCATGCACCATGATGCGATGGGCGACAGACGCAGTTCCAAAGAGGCGGAAGTGAGACCGGCGGATACGGCGAAACCCGCCCGCCTTGCTCCTGGTCTTTATGTGGTCGCGACCCCGATCGGCAACCTCCGCGACATCACGTTGCGCGCACTCGATGTGCTGCGCGCGGCAAGCCTCGTGTTATGCGAGGACACGCGCGTCACGCGAAAACTGTTCGAGCGGCATCAGGTCAATACGAAGCTGCTCGCCTATCACGACCACAACGCCGAAAGCGTGCGGCCGCGCGTGCTGAAGGAGCTGGAGGAGGGCGCTGCCATCGCGCTCGTTTCCGACGCAGGCACGCCGCTCGTTTCCGATCCGGGTTACAAGCTGGTCGCGGCCGCAATCGAAGCGGGGCATAAAATATTTCCTGTGCCCGGCGCTTCGGCCGCGCTTGCCGCGCTGGTCGCGGCGGGATTGCCGACGGATCGTTTTTTCTTCGAGGGTTTTTTGCCGCCCAAATCCGGCGCGCGGAAATCGCGGCTTGTCGAGCTGCAGAAAATTCCGGCGACGCTGGTGTTCTACGAGAGCGGACCGCGGCTCGCAGAATCGCTTGCCGACATGAGCGCCACGCTCGGCGCGCGCGAAGCCGCGGTATGCCGCGAGCTGACGAAGGCCTTCGAGGAAATCCGTCGCGGCACGCTGGCCATACTTGCCGCGCATTACACTGAGACGGGCGCGCCGAAAGGCGAGATCGTGGTGATCGTTTCGCCGCCCGGCGAAGAAGCTGTCATCGACGACGCCGCCCTCGATGCAAAAATCGAATCCGCGCTGAAAAAGCTTTCGCTGAAAGACGCGGCGGCCGCGATTGCGGCCGAGACCGGCTTGCCGCGCAAGGGAATCTATGCGCGTGCGCTGGCGTTGGCCGAGAAAAAGAAATGACAACCCCGACGAGCGCGAAGCGGAACCCCGATACCAAGCGCAAGGACGCCTTCCTGCGCGGCGTCTCGGCGGAAGGGCGCGCTTCGCTTTATCTCGCGGCAAAAGGCTACCGCACGCTGGCGCGGCGTTGGAAAAGCCCGGCCGGCGAGATCGACCTCGTGGTGAAGCGCGGCAAGCTGATCGTGTTCGTGGAAGTGAAGACCCGCGCCACGCTCGATTCGGCAGCCGAGTCCGTGCTGCCCCGGCAGCGCAGGCGCATCACCGCCGCGGCAGAAGCCTGGCTGGCAACGCATCCCGGGCATACGAGCCATGATTTACGTTTCGACGTGGTGCTGATTGCACCGAAGCGGCTTCCGCGTCATATCGAGGCGGCATTCGAGGCCGAGTACTGAACGCGGAGGCGGATTTGGCACTGAAAGTCGCCGTCCAGATGGACCCGATCGAGCGGATCAAGATCGCGGGCGATTCCACCTTTGCGATGCTGCTGGAAGCCCAGAGCCGCGGCCACGCGCTCTCTTATTATACGCCGGACAGGCTCTCGCTTTCCGAGGGGAAACTTTACGCAGGCGTGCAGGCGCTCAGCGTGCGCGACAAGGCCGGCGATCATTTCACGCTGGGCGCGCCCGTGCGCACCCACCTCTCCACGTTCGACGTGATCCTGCTCCGGCAGGATCCGCCGTTCGACATGAATTACATCACGACGACGCATCTTCTGGAAAAGCTCGATCCCGGCACGCTGGTCGTGAACAACGCCGCTTCGGTGCGTAACGCGCCGGAGAAAATGTTCGTGATGGAATTCGGCGACCTCATGCCGCCGACGCTGATCACGCGCGACCTCGAGGAGATCAAGGCGTTCCGCGCGAAGCACAAGGACATCGTGATGAAGCCGCTCTACGGCAAGGGCGGCGAAAGCGTGTTCCGTGTCGCGCCGGACGACCTCAACTTCGGTTCGCTCTACGACCTGTTCTCGGTGACCTTTCGCGAAGCCTGGGTGGTGCAGAAATTCCTTCCCGAAGTGAAGGACGGCGACAAGCGCATCATTCTCGTCGACGGCGAATTCGCGGGCGCGGTGAACCGCGTTCCGGCGGAAGGCGACCTGCGCTCCAACATGGTGCGCGGCGGCTCGCCGAAGAAAACCGATCTCAGTCCGCGCGAACGCGAAATCTGCGACCGGCTCGGACCCGAACTGAAAAAGCGCGGCCTCATCTTCACCGGCATCGACGTGATCGCCGGCTGGCTCACCGAAATTAACGTCACGTCCCCCACCGGCATCCGCGCGATCAAGAACCTCGGCGGGCCGGATGTGGCGGCGATGCTGTGGGACACGATCGAGAACAAGCGCAAATGAACATGCAGAACAACACGGCGCAGGCCGCGCCCGCCGGGTTCGTCGAAATCCGTTTCGACTCGGTGGAAAACTTCATCACCCATACCGGCGCGCTATACGGCAAGCGCGACGGCGACAAACTGGTGCTCGGCTTTCGCGTCGCGCGTCATCATTGCAACATCGGCGGCGTGTGCCACGGCGGCATGTTGATGACCTTCGCCGACATGCTGCTCAGCCTCGGCGCGCGCTTCGAATCCGAGAGCGAGTTCGGCTTCATGCCGACGGTGAGCATGACCGCGGATTTCCTCGCACCCGCGCCGCTCGGTGCGTGGGTGGAAGGCCGCACAGATCTTCTGCGCGCGACCCGTAATTTCCTGTTCGTGCAATGCCTGATCACGTCGAACGGCGCGCCCGCGCTGCGCGCGAGCGGCATCATGAAAAGCGCCGGCGCTCCCGCGGAAGTAAAAGGGCTGCCGAACCTGCGCGCGCTCCTGAAGTAGCGGTTATTTCGGCGAAGCCCGCTCCAGCGCCGTGCGATCCCACTTTGCATCCACGGCAGCCGCTTCGTATGCCGATTGCAGAAAATCGAGGACGGCTTCGTCCGGCGACTTTGCAGCGCGCGCATCGTCGTAGGGCAGAAGAAACTGGCGCAGGTTCTCGTCGTAGTGGGCGGCGGCCGGTTTCACTTTCGTGCTCTTGAATCCTTCCGGCTCAGGATAGGCGTAGCAATAGAACGCCGCGCGGCCATAGCCGCCGTTGCCGGGCCAGAAACCGGCACTGCTCACTTCGTGCGAGTAGGCTTCCTGCATGACCCAGAGGCCGAGGTTCGGCGCGGTGTTCATCATCGGCGGCGCGGTGCGCCCCGAAAACCGCGTCACCGCGAGATCGAAACTGCCCCAGAAGAAATGCACCGGGCTGACCTTGCCGAGCCAGTGCGAGCGGAAAATGTTGAGCACGCGATCCGCCTGCGAAAGCTGCCGCCAGAATTTCGTGACCGCTTCCGCGTCATAGGATTTGTGTTCGTTATCGCGCTCGAACGGAATCGCTCCGGCGATTTCCACCGGCATGGTCCAGATGTGAACGTCCACGCCGAGCGCGCGCAGCTTCGCCATTACTTCGGCGTGGAAGTCCGCGACGCTGCGCGGCGCCAGCGCTATTTCATCGCCCTTGCCATCGCTACCGGTCAGTTTCAATTTATGGGCGAGGAAATCGAAATCGATCTGCACGAAACGCCCGCGATAGGGCATCGGCGAGGTCGTCAGTCCGCGCGACGTGACGTAGAGCGTCGAGTGCCACCAGTGGTTCACCGGTGCGGCGAGAGCCAGCCGGATCTTGCCGATCACCTGCGTCCAGAGATGCAGCGTGGCACAGGTATCCTTCCAGTCATCGTAGGCAAGCATGGGCCATTCGTTGGCCGGGCAATATGCGGTTGCCGGGACGGCAAGCTTCGGTTTTTTCTGCATAATTATGTTCACGAATTGTTCTTGTGTCCGGGTTGCGTCCAGCTTAGGCTATTCGCAGCAGGAGGGGGCATGGTTCAGCGGGTTGCGACCGTTGCATTCGAGGGCGTGGAAGCGCGGCCCATCGACGTGCAGGTGCAAGTCGCGCCGGGCCTGCCCGCATTCAATATCGTCGGCCTTCCCGACAAAGCGGTTTCCGAAGCGCGCGAACGGGTGCGCGCGGCACTGATTGCATCCGGCCTCGCGCTGCCTGCGAAGCGCATCACCATTAATCTCGCGCCCGCCGATTTGCCGAAGGAAGGCAGCCACTACGACCTGCCGATCGCGCTTGGGCTGATGGCCGCGATCGGCGCGGTTCCGTCCGATGCCGCGCAGGGCTTCATGGTGGTCGGCGAGCTTGGCCTCGACGGTTCGCTCGCGCCGGTGTCCGGCGTGCTGCCCGCGGCGGTCGCCGCCAATGGCCGCGAGCTTGGCTTGATCTGCCCTGCTGCCTGCGGCGCGGAAGCGGCGTGGGCTTCGCCGGAAATGGAAATCGTCGCGCCGCGTTCGCTCCTGCAACTCGTCAATCATTTGCGCGGCAAGCAGGTGTTGCAGCGGCCCGCGCCGAAGATCCGCGAGTTCGGCGACAGCCCGCTCGACCTTCGCGACATCAAGGGACAGGAAAGTGCGAAGCGCGCTTTGGAAATCGCGGCCGCAGGCGGACATAATTTGCTGATGGCGGGACCGCCGGGTTCGGGCAAATCAATGCTGGCCGCGCGGCTACCGACAATCCTGCCTCCGCTCTCGCCGTCCGAACTGCTCGAAGTCTCGATGATCGCGTCCATTGCCGGCGCAATCGAAGGCGGCGCGCTCACCAATCGCCGTCCGTTCCGCAATCCGCATCACTCGGCGAGCATGGCGGCGATGGTCGGCGGCGGCTTGCGCGCGAAGCCCGGCGAAGTCTCGCTGGCGCATCTCGGCGTGCTCTTTCTCGACGAATTTCCGGAATTCTCGCCGCAGGTGCTCGACTCGCTGCGGCAACCCCTGGAGAGCGGCGACGCCGTGATCGCGCGCGCGAACCATCGCGTGACCTATCCCGCGCGCTTCCAGCTTGTCGCCGCGATGAACCCCTGCCGTTGCGGCCACGCGACCGAACCCGGCTTCACCTGCAAGCGCGGACCGAACACGCGCTGCGCGGCGGAGTATCAGTCGCGCGTTTCGGGTCCGCTGCTCGACCGCATCGACCTGCATATCGAAGTGCCCGCGGTCTCCGCCGCGGATCTTGTATTGCCCGCGCCGGCGGAAGGCAGCCGCGAAGTCGCAGCGCGCGTGGCCACTGCGCGCGCAATCGCCATGGCCCGCTTCAAATCGCTCGGCCGCGAAGACCTCCGCACCAACGCGGAAGCCGACGCCAATCTGGTCGAGCGGCTCGCCGCGCCGGACGCCGCCGGTCTCGCGCTGCTGCGCGACGCCGCGGACTTAATGCGGTTGTCAGCGCGCGGGTATCATCGCGTGCTGAAGGTCGCGCGCACCATCGCCGATCTCGGCGGCGCGGAAACCGTGGGCCGCCCACACCTTGCGGAAGCACTCGCATACCGTGCCGCGCATGATCGCATCGCGCTTGCGGCGTAGGCGTTAACCTTCCCTTAACCAGCGAAGCATTTTCGCTTTGTAACGGCCGCGCTCTTCGCTCCCGTTAAGACGCAAAATGCCATCCTCGACGAAAGAGTAATGTGTCGAAGGAAATCCGCGTGCTGACCCCTTCCGCGTTCCGTTCCTCTCTTGTCATTGTGGCCGCCTCGCTCGCGGGTACGGTGCTGTTGCCTGCGGCAGCGCAGGCACAAGAACTCGCGCTTAGCGACAGCGAGCTTGGCTGGCTCGCGCTCGGCGGCATGATCGCGGGGGCCATCGGCATCGTGTTTGGCGTACTGAACCGCCGTTCGCTCGCGCTGAAAGAAAAAGTGCAGCGGTTGGAAAGCGAGATCGAATCGCGCGACGACCGCATCTGGACGCTGGAAGAACGCAACGCACATCTCACCGCGCTTGCCGACGGACAGGGCGATCTTGTCATCCGCGAGGACGAGCACGGCCGCATTACTCACGCGAACTGGGCGGTCTGCTACCTGCTCGGCAAGGAATTGAACGAAATGCTCGGCCGGCCGCTGCGGTTCGACGCGCTTGAAACCGGAGCAACCTCCTACCTGCCCGATGGCGGACGCGCCTATGACCAGCAGATCGTCATGCCGGAAGGCCCGCGCTGGATTGCGTGGAAAGAGATCACGGTGCGCGACGCTTCTGGTCACGTCGAAATCCAGCGCACGGGCCGTGACATCACCGCTCGCGTGCAGACCGAACGCGTACTGAACGATGCGCGCGAACAGGCAGAAGCGGCGAGCCGGGCGAAATCGCGTTTTCTCGCGGTGGTCAGCCATGAAGTGCGCACGCCACTGAACGGCATTCTCGGCATGACGCAACTCCTGCTCGACACCGCGCTGTCGCCGGAACAGCTCACCTATGCCAACGCCGTGAAATCTTCCGGCGACGCGCTGCTCGGTCTGATCGAGGAGATTCTCGACTTCTCCAAGATCGAAGCGGGTCGCATCGACCTTGATGCCGCGCCGTTCGATCTGCGCGAACTCGTAACCGACGTGGTCGAACTGCTCAGCCCGCGCGTACAGGCGCGCGGCACCGAAATCGCCGCGTGTTTCGACGAGCGGCTGCCGAAGATTGTCACCGGCGATGCCGCGCGGCTGCGCCAGGTGTTGCTGAACCTCGCAGGCAATGCCGTGAAATTCACCGAAACCGGCGGTGTCGCCGTGGAAGTGGAATTGCGCGAGCATCGCGTGCGCTTCTCGGTGCGCGATACCGGACCGGGAATTGATTCCGACGCACAGGCGCGCATTTTTCAGGAATTCGAACAGGGCGACGCCACGCTCGCGCGCCGTCATGGCGGCACCGGGCTCGGTCTCGCCATCGCCTCGCGGATCGTGGAACGTATGGGCGGCGAGATCGCACTGGTCAGCGGCAAGAACGGCGGAACGACGTTCTACTTCTCCATCGAACTGCCCGCAGTGGATGAAACGCACGAAGCGTTGCCAAATCTCGAAGGCGCGGATGTACTTCTGCTTTCGCCATCGCCCATCGTCGGGCCAATGCTGGCGCAGCAGCTCGCACAGTGGAATACGCGCGTTGCGATCGGCGATAGCCGCGAACTCGCGGAAGCGCTGCTAAGCGAACGCGACTGGACGCATGTCATCGTGGATCGCGCATTCGGTTTTGAAACTGCGTCGGCACTCGGCGAACTTGCGCGTCATCACGCGCAGCATTGTCACGTCCTGCTTGCGCCCGCGAACCGCGGCGAGATCGCGGCCTTCGCGAACAAGGGTGTCTCGAGCTATCTCATCAAGCCCGTGCGTCCGCATTCGCTGGCCGCACGTCTGGCCTCACCCGATACGCCGCCCGCCGCTGAAACCGCCACGGAAATGCAGGACAGTGCCTCGCGCGGTAACCTTTCGATTCTCGTTGCCGAGGATAACGACATCAACGCGCTGCTGGTGCAGGCGCTTTTGGCACGGATGGGTCATCGGGTGACCGTGGTCAGCGACGGCGCGGTCGCGGTGAACGCGGTCGCAAGCGCACACACCATGAACGCCGCTTACGATCTGGTCCTGATGGACCTGCACCTCCCCGGCATGGACGGGCTGGAAGCGGCGCGGCGCATCCGCGCACTGGGCGACCCTGCCGGTCGCATCCCGGTCGTGGCGCTCACCGCCAACGCTTTCGAGGAAGACCGGGCGGCGGCGCTGGCCGCGGGGATGAACGGCTTCGTGGTAAAGCCGGTCGAGCGGCGGGGGCTGGAAGCGGCCATCCGCGAGGCCTGCGGCATGAGCGCGGAAGCGGTCGAATCTGCCGCTTAGGGGTGGATTTCCCAGTAATCCTACATACTTAGATTACCGGATCGGGGCGACGGCGTTTGTCACGATGCCGTCGAATCCTTATGTTGTAAGCCTGCCCCATGGCGATTCACGAATTGCTTGCCGATCCAGTCGTTGTCGAGTCGGGGAAAGATCGAACGATGATCCGTCTGGAAGAAGCCTCCACCTCCCGCATCCTGTTCCCACGCCTGCGCGCCTATGGCGGCATCCGCGTGCGCGGAGCAAAGAGCGGAATCACGGAACCACTGGCGCGCGCCGGCGCGCTCGAAGTGCGACTCGCGAACAAGGCGCATGAAGTGCGCAGCGCGCAGCGGCTTCGCTATAACGTCTTCTACAAGGAAATGCAGGCGATCCCCGACAAGACCACGCTGCTTGCGCGGCGTGACATGGACGCTTTCGATCCTATCTGCGACCACCTGAACGTGGTCGATCACGAATGGCCGCGCAGCGTATTCGGCCTGCTCCGCCCGCGCGTGGTCGGCACCTACCGGCTGCTGCGTCAGGAAATCGCCGCGCGGCACGGCGGCTTTTACACGCAATCCGAATTCGACGTGGCCTCGCTGATTACGCGACGCCCCGATCTTCGTTTCCTTGAGCTGGGCCGCTCCTGCGTGCTGCCGCCCTATCGCACCAAGCGCACGGTCGAACTGCTCTGGCACGGCATCTCGCATTACGTCGCGCAGCACCGCTGCGACGTACTGATCGGCTGCGCGAGCCTTGAGGGCACGAACCCGGACAAGCTGGCGACCCAGCTTTCGTTCCTGCATCACTTCGCGCGTGCGCCGGAACAGTGGCGCGCGCAAGCGCTGCCTTCGCGCCATGTCGAGATGAACCGCATGCCGGTGCATGCCATCAACAAAAAGCAGGCGCTTCGCGAATTGCCGCCGCTGGTGAAAGGCTATCTCCGCCTCGGCGCGTTCATCGGCGACGGCGCGGTGATCGACCATCAGTTCGGCACGACCGATGTGCTGATCGTGCTGCCGATGGCGGGCATCAATGCGCGCTACATGGACAAGTTCGGCGTCTCCAACGAGACGCCCGAGCCGAAACTCGCAGCCTGAAAATCCGATTTAAAGTTTTCGCAGCGCGACCGCTTCGATGCGGTGATCTTCGCCCTTGCTGAGAATCAGGCTGGCGCGCTGGCGCGTGGGCAGGATGTTCTCACGCAGGTTCACCAGATTGATCCGGGTCCAGATTCCGAGCGCGATTTCCGCCGCCTCTTTGTCCGTCACCTGCGAGTAGCGGTGGAAGTAGGAGAGCGGATCACGGAACGCAGTCGAGCGCAGCGCGCGGAAGCGGTTGACGTACCACTTCTCCAGCACCGGCTCCTCGGCGTCGATGTAGACCGAGAAGTCGAAGAAATCGGAGACGTAAGGAATCGCCTTGCCGTCCTTCGGCGGGCGTCCCGTTTGCAGCACGTTCAACCCTTCCACGATGAGAATATCAGGACGATCGACCTCGATGCTTTCGCCGGGCAGCACGTCGTAGGAGACGTGGCTATAGATCGGCGCGCGCACCTTGCGGCGGCCTGCTTTCACGTCGTGCAGGAAGCGTAGCAGCGCGGGCAGGTCATAGCTTTCCGGAAAACCCTTGCGCTCCATCAGCTTTTCTTTTTCGAGCACCGCGTTCGGATAGAGAAAACCGTCGGTGGTGAGCAGCTCGACCTTCGGCATGTTCGGCCAGCGCGCAAGCAATGCCTGCAGCACGCGCGCGGTGGTCGATTTGCCGACCGCGACAGATCCGGCGATGCCGATGATGTAGGGCATCTTCGCACCGGACTCGCCGAGGAATTTCTGCTGGCCGTTGAAGAGATCCTGTGCCGCTTCGACATAGAGCGAGAGCAGGCGCGAGATGGGAAGATAAATCTCCTCGACCTCTTTCATCGACAGGCGGTCGTTCAGCGCCTGCAGATGAACGATCTCGTCCTGCGTGAGCGTCATCGGCGTGTTGGCGCGCCGCGCGGCCCACTCTTCTCTTGAGAAAGTGAGATAGGGGGAGATTTCGTCTTCGACGCGCTGTTCCATGACGGCTCAGCCTTTACGCAGGTTCCCGGTTGCGCGGCTTACTTGCTGCGCGACGCTTTTTCTTCGAGGCCGGATTGCGCGGTGCGCCGTTCCAGCTCCGCATAGATTTCGTTCAGTTCGACGCCGCGCGCCTTCAAGACCACAAGGAGATGATATAGCAAATCGCCGCTCTCCGCGATCACTTGCTCGCGCGTGCCGGCGGCCGCGGCGATCACGGTTTCGGTCGCTTCCTCGCCCAGCTTCTTCGCGCACTTCTCCACGCCGGCATCCAGCAGCTTGCGCGTATACGACTTCTCCGCGCTTTCTTGCGCGCGGGAAGCGATGATTTTCGCGAGGTCGTCGAGCGTGAAGTTCGCCATGAGGCGGATTTATCAGGCGTCGAGGCGCACGGGAAGTCCGGCGCGGGCCATGTGTTCCTTGGCCTGCCGTATGGTGAATTCGCCGAAGTGAAAGATCGAGGCGGCAAGGGCCGCAGTCGCGTGGCCGTCGCGGATTCCCTCGACCAGATGGTCGAGATTGCCAACGCCGCCGGAAGCGATCACCGGGACCTGCACCGCATCGGCAATCGCGCGGGTCAGCGGCACATCGTAGCCGATCTTGGTGCCGTCGCGATCCATCGAGGTCAGCAGAATTTCACCGGCGCCCAACGAGACCACTTCACGCGCATATTCGACCGCATCCAGCCCGGTCGGATTACGCCCGCCATGGGTGAAGATTTCCCAGCGCGGCGGCTCGCCATCCTTCGACACTTTCTTCGCGTCGATGGCAACGACGACGCATTGCTCGCCGAATTTCTCGGCCGCCTCGCCGACAAACGCGCGGCGATTTACTGCGGCTGTATTGATAGAAACTTTGTCGGCGCCGGACGCGAGCAGCACGCGTACGTCTTCTACGGTGCGCACGCCGCCGCCCACGGTGAGGGGCATGAAGCAGGCCTCCGCCGTGCGCTGCACGATATCGAGGAGCGTGCCGCGCCCTTCATGGCTTGCGGTGATGTCGAGGAAACAAAGCTCGTCCGCGCCTGCCGCGTCATAGGCTTTCGCGGCTTCCACCGGATCGCCGGCGTCGCGCAGGTTCACGAACTTCACGCCTTTGACGACTCGACCATCCTTCACGTCGAGGCAGGGAATGAGGCGGACCTTGAACATGCTTACGCGCTTTTCAGGAGTGCGAGCGCTTTTTTCGGGTCGATGCGTCCGTCGTAGAGCGCGCGCCCCGCGATCGCGCCCGCGAGCTTTTTCGCTTTCGGCTCCAGCAGCGCACGCACGTCATTGATGGACGCGAAGCCGCCCGACGCAATCACCGGAATCGAAACCGCTTCCGCCAACGCAATGGTGGAGTCGAGGTTGAGACCCTGCAACATGCCGTCGCGCTCGACATCGGTATAGATCAGCGCGGCGACGCCCGCGCCCTCGAACAGTTTTGCGACTTCGACGGCTTCAAGCTGCGTTTCCTCGGCCCAGCCGTGAATCGCGACCTTGCCGCCGCGTGCGTCGATGCCGATGGCGATCTTGCCCGGATATTTGCGCGCGGCTTCCTTCACGAACGCCGGTTCGCGCACCGCCGCGGTCCCGATGATGACGCGGGAGATGCCTTCGCTCAGCCAGGCTTCCACCGTTTTCATGTTGCGGATGCCGCCACCGAGCTGCACCGGCATTTTCACGGTCTTTAGAATCTGCGCGACCGCGAGTGCGTTCACGGGTTTGCCCGCGAAAGCGCCGTCAAGATCGACAAGGTGCAGCCATCCGAAGCCCTGTTCCTCGAACAGCTTCGCCTGCTTCGCGGGATTGGAGTTGAACACCGTCGCGCGCGCCATGTCGCCTTGTTGCAGGCGCACTGCTTCGCCGTTCTTCAGGTCGATGGCGGGAAAGAGGATCACGGTTTCCACCGCAGAAAGTTTGCGAGCAGGGCAAGTCCGAGCTTCTGGCTTTTCTCGGGATGAAATTGCGAGCCGGCAATGTTGTCGCGCGCGACCGCCGCCGTGATCGCGCCGGCATAGTCGGCTTCGGCGACGAGGTCGGCGCGGTCAGCGGGTTTCAGGTGATACGAGTGCACGAAGTAAGCGTGCAGCCCTTTGGGACCAAGCGCAACGCCGTCGAACAGCGGATGCTTGCGCTGCTCGTTCAGCGTGTTCCAGCCCATGTGCGGGATTTTCAGCGAAGGGTCGGAAGGCGCGATGCGATCCACTTCGCCGCGTACCCAGCCGAGGCCTTCCGTCACGCCATGCTCCAGACCGCGCTCGGCGAGCAATTGCATGCCGACGCAGATGCCGAAGAACGGCTTGCCGTCCTTCTTCACCGCTTCGGTGAGCGCCTCGACCATGCCCGGCACTTCGTCGAGGCCGCGCTTGCAATCGGCAAACGCACCGACGCCGGGCAGCACGACGCGCTCCGCCTTGCGCACCACATCGGGATCGTTCGTCACCATGATCTGCGCGTTGGTGCCGCCTTCACGCGCGGCGCGTTCCAGCGCCTTCGCCGCCGAGTGCAGGTTGCCGGAGCCGTAATCGATTACAGCGACCGTCATCGCGCGCCCGGATTGGGGAACAGGCCGATGACGCCGCTTTCGGTCGAAGCCGTTTTGATTTGCGGCTGCACGACAGGCGCGCTTTGCGGCGGATACGGATAGTCGGTCTTTAGCGGCGGCACGGATGGCTCCGCCGTTGTGGAAGATTGCCACGACTCGAAGAAATGCCGCTCGGCAGCATCCACGTTTTTCGCGTCGATGATAGCGGCTTCGCGATAGCCGCTGCGCAGCAGTTTCCGTGTCCGCAGGTTCGCGGCATCGAGCGCGAAGTAAAGCGACGGGAAGATCGACGCTGCAACCGCGCCCCAAGGCCCGTAACCCAGACGCGCGCCAAGCACGGTTACGCTAAGAAACGCGACCAGCCATAGGAGGAAGCCGAACCAGAGTTTCCAGCGCAGCAGCCAGAACGGCGTGAAGATGAAGGCTGGCCACGAAAACTTCTCGCGCACGAACACGACGCGCTCCGCCGCTTCCTGCGTGCGCGCGCCGTCTTTGGGTTCGAAAACGAGAAACGTGGCCACAACTTCGCTCCGGCTGGTTAAGCGCCCAAGCTACCCTTGGTCGATGGAATTTCCGTGGCGGCCGCGGGATCGATCGAAAACGCGATCCTGAGCGCCCGCGCCAGACCCTTGAAGCAGCTTTCCGCGACGTGGTGCGCGTTGTCGCCGTAAAGCGTCTCGACATGCAGCGTCACGCCCGCGTTCATCGCGAAGGCCTGAAAAAATTCGCGCACGAGGTCGCAATCGAACTCGCCGATCTTGTCGCGCGGGAAGGCGACCTTGAACACCAGCACCGGGCGGCCGGAAACGTCGATGGCGACGCGGGTCAGCGTCTCGTCCATCGGCATATAGAGGCTCGCATAGCGCGCGATGCCGCGCATGTCGCCGAGCGCCTTCTTCACCGCCTGACCAAGCACGATGCCGACATCCTCGGTCGTGTGGTGATAGTCGATGTGCAGGTCGCCCTTGGCCTTGACCGCCATGTCGATGCGCGAGTGCCGCGCCAGCAGGTCGAGCATGTGGTCGAAAAAGCCGATGCCGGTCGCAATCTCGCTCGAGCCTTTGCCGTCGAGATTAACCTTCACCGAAATTTCGGTTTCCTTGGTTTTGCGGGCGATTTCGCCGGTACGCATGAAAAGCTCCTCGGAAGGCGCGGGTCATAGCAGCCTCGGTCGGCCGCCGCTACACAATGCCGGGACGACCTTTCCGGATGGTTTGCAGAGCGCCGATCACGCCCTAGATAAGAGGCCGGAGGCTGTTTCACCCATGAGTACCCCCCATAAACCCGATATTTTCTACGCCACGACCATCGTGACGGTCCGCAAGGGCGGCCAGGTCGCGATTGCGGGCGACGGCCAGGTTTCGTTCGGCAACACCATCATGAAGTCGAACGCCAAGAAGGTCCGGCGCCTTTCCGGCGGCGACGTCATCAGCGGTTTCGCGGGCGCGACCGCCGACGCGCTGACCCTGTTCGACCGGCTGGAAGCCAAGCTGGAGCAGCACAAGGGCCAGCTTGCCCGCGCCTGCGTCGAACTGGCGAAGGACTGGCGCACCGACCGCTACCTGCGCCGGCTGGAAGCGATGATGCTGGTCGCCGACAAGGACATTTCGCTCCTCATCGCAGGCACCGGCGACGTGCTGGAGCCGGAGAACGGCATCGCCGCCATCGGCTCCGGCGGACCCTATGCGTTGTCCGCCGCGCGCGCGCTGGCGGATTCCTCGCACAGCGCCGAGGAGATCGCGCGCCGCGCGCTCGATATCGCCGCCGACATCTGCATCTACACGAACCGCAACGTCACCATCGAGACCATCGGATGATGGCGCCCGCTTCGCCCGCGGACCGGGACGAGGCCGCGCGGCGCACGCGGTTATTCCTGCTGCTCGCCGCCGCGATCGTGGCAGCGCAAGCAGCGACGCTCTACTGGCTCGGCCGTTCGCCGATCTGCACCTGCGGATACGTGAAGCTGTGGGAAGGTAACGCCTTCGGTCCCGGCAATTCGCAGCATCTGAGCGACTGGTATACGCCGTCGCACATCGTTCACGGCTTCATTTTCTATTTTTTCGCGTGGGCGGTGTTCCGGCGTTCCTCGGTCGCGTGGCGCTTTGCGTTCGCGGTCTTCATCGAGGCGGCATGGGAAGTGGCCGAGAACACGCCCTATGTGATCGACTATTATCGCAACAACACGGTGTCGCTCGGTTATGTCGGCGACAGCATCATCAATTCGGTGATGGACGTGGTGTGGATGTCGCTCGGTTTCCTCGTCGCTTGGCGCGCGCCGGTTTTGGTCACCATCGCGCTCGCACTGGCGCTGGAGGCCACGGCTGCCTATGTCATCCGCGATAATCTCACGCTGAACATCGTGATGTTCATTCACCCCTTCGAATCCATCAAGGCGTGGCAAACCGCCATCGGCCAGTAACCCAGAGTATCCATGTCCGATTTTTCGCCCCGCGAGATCGTTTCCGAACTGGACCGCTTCATCGTCGGCCAGCACGACGCCAAGCGCGCGGTCGCGATTGCTTTGCGCAACCGCTGGCGGCGGCTGCAACTCGACGACAAGCTGCGCGAGGAAGTGCTGCCGAAGAATATCCTGATGATCGGCCCGACCGGCGTGGGGAAAACCGAAATCTCGCGCCGCCTCGCCAAACTGGCCAACGCTCCCTTCCTGAAAGTGGAGGCGACCAAGTTTACGGAAGTCGGCTATGTCGGCCGCGACGTGGAGCAGATCGTGCGCGATCTGGTCGAGATCGGCATTTCACTGACCCGCGAGACCAAGCGCCGCGACGTGGAAGCGCGCGCGCATCTGCACGCAGTCGAACGCGTGCTCGACGCGCTGGTCGGTCCCGGCTCCAGCCCGATGACGCGCGACAGCTTCCGCAAGCGTCTGCTTGCGGGCGAACTCGACGACAAAGAGATCGAAGTCGAATTGCAATCCGGCGGCGGCAATCCGCAGATGCCGATGATCGATATTCCGGGCATGCCCGGCGCGCAGATGGGTGCCATCAACATCGGCGACATTTTCGGCAAGGCCTTCGGCGGCAAGCCGAAGACGCGGCGCGTCACCGTGAAAGAGGCGCATCCGCTGCTGCTCGCCGAAGAGTCGGACAAGCTGCTGGATCAGGATTCGGTCGTGCAGGAAGCGATCCGCAACGTCGAGAACAACGGCATCGTGTTCCTCGACGAGATCGACAAGATCTGCGCGCGCGAGGGACTGCGCGGCGACGTTTCGCGCGAAGGCGTGCAACGCGACCTGCTGCCGCTGATCGAAGGCACCACCGTGAACACGAAGTATGGTCCGGTGAAATCGGACCACATCCTGTTCATCGCATCCGGCGCGTTCCATGTGGCGAAGCCGTCAGACCTGCTCCCCGAATTGCAGGGCCGCCTGCCGATCCGCGTGGAGCTGGAGCCGCTGACCCGCGAGGACTTCCGCCGCATCCTGATCGAGACGGAAGCGAGCCTGATCAAGCAGTCGGTTGCGCTGCTGAAGACCGAGGAGGTCGAACTCGTCTTCACCGACGACGCCATCGATGCGCTCGCCGACGTGGCGGTAGAGGTGAATGCAAGCCTCGAGAACATCGGCGCGCGGCGATTGCAGACCGTGATCGAGCGCGTGCTCGACGAAATCAGCTTCACCGCACCGGACAAGTCCGGCGAGAAGATCACGATTGACGGCGCTTACGTGAAGAAGCGCGTGGCCGACCTCGCGAAGGACGCCGATCTTTCGCGCTACATTCTCTGAGGAAGCGGTAGTTACCGGCGGCGGCGGACGCGCACATAGAGCGCACCGGCACCGCCGTGCTGCTGCGCCGACTGCTCGAAACCCACGACCAGCGGGCGGAATTCCGGCAGCGAAAGCCATAGCGGCACCTGTCGTTTCAGCACGCCGCCTTCGCTAGACCAGCCATCGCTGTCGCGTTTGCCCTTGCCGGTAATCACCAGCACCAGCGCGTGCCCGCGCGTCTGCGCGGTTTCGAGAAAGCGGTGCAGCCGCGTCTTTGCTTCCGCCTGCGTGTGGCCATGCAGATCGAGGCGCGCATCAATCTCCGCGCTGCCGCGGGACAAGCGTTGCTTGAGGCGGCGGTCGATGGGAGCAAGCGGCGGTTGCGGCGGCGCTTTCGGCTCCACGCGCACGAGCGGACGCGGCGGCTTGTACGCGCCCTTTCTGGTTTGATCATCAACGCTCAGCGCTTCAGGTTCGTCGCCGATCTTGGTGCGGCGGCCGGGCAACGGCTTGATGGATTTCGCGATCTCTTCCCAGAGCGAGCGGTCCTCGCCGCTAAGCCCGCGTTTTTTCCCGCCGCCGCTCATTTTTTCTTCGCGCCTTTCGGCTGCGCTTGTGCCTTCGGCGGTTCTTTCTTTTCTTCTTTCTCCGATTTCGGGCGCGGTTCAGGTTCGGGAATATTCTCGCTCGCCGCGATCTTCACCGGGTCGATCTCGTTCGGAACGAGAAGAAAAAATTTCCCCGGATTGCGGATGCGGCCCGCGCGCGCACCGGCTTCCGCGCCGCCGCCGAAATAAATATCGGCACGCGCAACACCGAGAATCGCCGAGCCGGTATCCTGCGCGACCATCAGGTGATTGAACGCCTGCGGCTGCTTCGTGTTCTCGAAATGCAGGCTCGATTCGATCCAGAACAGCGAACCGTAGACGTGCAGCTTTTGATCGACCGCGATCGAGCGATCCTTCACCAGTGGAATGCCTTGCGCGCCAACTGCTTCCGATTCCGGCGGCAGGTTGTCGATCACGCGAAAGAACGTGAAGGCGCGGTTCATGCGCATCAGTTCGCGGCCTTCTTCCGGATTCTCCGCGATGAACATGCGGATGTTTTCCATCGAGAGTTCTTCGCGAAGCAGGATGCCCTTCTCCACCAGCGGGCGGCCGATGGCCGTATAGGGATGACCGTTATGCGCGGAATAGTTCACGCGCATCATGGTGCCGTCGGTCAGGCGAATGCGAGCCGAGCCTTGAATCTGGATGAAGAAGGCTTCCGCCGGGTCGCGTAGCCAGACGATTTCGAGGCCGCGGTTCGCAAGCGCGCCATCCTCGATCGCAGCGCGGTCGTGATAGTCCGTGAACTTGCCGTTCACGCGATGGCCTGCTCCTGCCGTGCTGGGAAAGCCGGGGCGGAAGTTGCGCAAACCAAGACGTGCTTTCGAAATCAATTCCGGCGGGCGGCGATAGAGCGGATACGTAAAACCTTTCGTCAGCTCGCGGCTGCCCTCGACTTCGGGTTCGTAATAGCCGGTAAGCAAGCCGGTGCCCTCGCCGAGTTTCGAGATCAGCACGGGCCGAAAGTTTTCTTCGAGAAACTTTTTTATCGTGGCCGCGTCCGCTTCCTTCGGCACGGCCAGCGCGCGCGGACACACCGCGCGCAGCGCTTTTTCCATTGGCCGGTCGCCGGGCTGGTCGCGGCCTTTGAGAATTCTTTCGCAACTTTTGCGAAAGCCCGCGAAGACCTGCGTGTGATCGTCCTCGGCCCAGCCGTTCAGTTCGGAGAAGGAGACAAACTGATATTCGGCGTCGGCGAAACCGAGCACGTTGGGATGCGCGGCGGCCGACATGGCACCGCCCGCGAGCAGAAGTAGGGAAAGAAGAAGACTGCGCTTGGCCGCGACCGGCGCCATGCGATTACGGCGCTTCGTTCTCGACGAGCTTCCAGTTCGGATCCGCGGCGGTTACGTCGCGCGCGAACGTCCACACATCGGCGGTTTCGGTCAGGCCGTCGGCGCTGCCGTCGACGATGTTGCCGTCCTTGTCGCGCGTGATCGAGACGAGGGTCGCAACGAAGCTGACCGTCACCTGCGCCTCGCGGCCTTCGAGCACGGCATTCGTCAGTTCCGCCTTGTCGAGCGAGACGAAGCGGGTTTCCATCTTCTGTCCCTTCGCTTCGCGATCGTTGAGCGCGGCGGCGAATTCTTCGAACAGGTCCTTGCCAAGCAGGTTGCGCAACGTCTTGCGGTCGCCCTGCGCAAACGAAGTGACGATCAGTTCGTACGCACCCTTCGCGCCTTCGAGGAAGGATTTTGCGTCGAAGCTGCGATCGACGGCAGCGATGGCGCTGAGACCGGCCGCGAGCGGCGTACCCGCGGCGGCAATGCCGGCCCAGCGGTCGCCGGTGATGGGTTCGCGCTCGGTTTCACGGCGGGCCGCGGTTTCTTCGGTGCGCGGCGAAGGAATCGGCTTATCCGGCGCAGTCGCCGGTTTGACCGTTTCGCGCGCGGAATACGGGTCGTAGGGCGGGCGCTCGCGGCCGGTTCGTGTACCCAGCACGCTGCGCAAGCGCAGGAAGATGAATACCGCCAGGGCGAGGAAGATGATCGTGTAGATGTCGAAGACGCCGTTCATCGCTTTATCGATCCCGCCAAAGCGGCCCTGGTTCGCGCTTTCCCGCCGGAATATGGGGGTTTTCGCAACGGTTTCCAGCCTCAGGCTGCGTTTCAACCCTGCGGCATAACCAACGGGGAGCGTAAACGATCCCCCTTGCCGCGCCAACAGACTGTATTTCGCAGGAAAGGGGCTTTCTTGTGCCCCATCGGGCCGCATGGTAGCGACCCGCCCTCACCCGGCGCGGCACGCAAGCGCCACAGCGGATGGATACGATGAGCGGACAGAACGGCGGTTCCGGCGAGACCAAGGCTCCCGGCCTCTTGATCCTCGGACAATATGTGAAGGATCTCTCCTTCGAGAATCCGAACGCGCCGCAATCGCTGATGGCACCGCCGCAGCAGCAGCCGGCCATCGACATTCAAATCAACGTGAACGCCAAGGCGCTCGCCGAGAACGATTTCGAGGTCGAGCTGAGCGTCGAGGTGAAGGCCGAGGACAAGACCGCGAAGCGTGTGCTGTTCGTGCTCGAACTGGTTTATGCGGGCGTATTCCGCCTGAGCAATGTGCCGAAGGAAAACGTGCAGCCGCTGGTGCTGATCGAATGTCCGCGGCAGCTTTTCCCGTTCGTGCGGCAGATCGTGGCGGAGTCGGTGTCCAGCGGTGGCTTCCCGCCGATCATGCTGCAGCCGGTGGATTTCGGCGCGCTGTATCAGGCCAAGATGGTTGGGGCCGCCGGCGCTCCCGGCGCAGCAAAGCCTTCGTAAATCTGAAAATCAGCGCGCGGTCTTCTTCGCGCCGTCCAGATAATCGAGCCAGACCGCCTTCTCGCCAAGGCCGCCGATGAAATTCGCGTGCGCTTCGGCTTCCGCATTCGAGAGTTTCGATTCTCGCGCCGCACGACGCGCAGACGTAGACACCACGGCCGTCGTCTGCGTAATGCGGACTTCCTCGACCAGATTGAAGCCGGCCTGACGGCCGCCGTTCAATTCCGCATAAACTTCCGCAAGCAACTCGGCGTCGAGCAGCGCGCCGTGCTTGGTACGGCGCGAATTGTCGATACCGTAACGCGCGCAGAGATCGTCGAGCTTGTTGCCGCCGCCGGGATGCTTGCGGCGCGCAAGCGCCAGCGTGTCGATCACGCGGTCGCGCGAGGGCACGGG